>JAXDLD010000588.1:0-4303 GCA_034666805.1 Acidobacteriota bacterium | reverse complement strand
CGTCGCCTCGCGCTCCCCGCCGGGCTCGCGCGGCTGGTGGCGGAGCGCGCCGGGCCGTTCGATCTCGTTTTCGCCGATCCGCCCTACGTCTTCGGCGAGTACCGTCCCCTCCTCGAAGCCGCCGCCCTGCTGCTGGCGGCGGATGCCGACGCCCAGGTCTCCGAAGTCGTCGTCGAGCACGCCTCGCGGACCGAGCTGCCGATCGCGGCGGGCGGCCTCGAGCGGTTCGATCTCCGCCGCTACGGCGAGGGCAGCCTGAGCTTCTATCGCCGCATGAGCTAGGATCGGGCTCCCTTGGAGACGCCCCTCAACTCGACGGCTGGGAGCGCCCGCCTGCGCCGGGCCGCCCTGGCGGCCGGCGCGGTCGCCGTCCTCACCCGGATCCCCTTCGCCGCCCGGCGGATGTGGGACCACGACTCGATCCAGTTCGCCCTCGGGGTGGAGCGCTACGACCTCGCCGCCCATCACCCCCACCCTCCAGGGTATCCGCTCTACATCGGCCTCCTGAAGCTCCTCGCCGCTATGGGGATCGACTCCCTCCATGGGATGGTCGCGATGTCGATCCTCGCCTCCGGGCTCGGCGCGGCGCTCCTCGTGCTCCTCGTCGCGCGGCTGGTTTCGGAGGGGAACGGGGACATCACGGCGGGCCTCTTCGCCGCCGCCCTCTACGTCTTCAACCCGCTCCTCTGGTTCTACGGCGAGCTGCCGCTCCTCTACGCCGTCGAGGGGGGTCTGACCGTGGCGGTGGCCTGGGCCGCCTGGGGGATGGGGGAGAGCCGGCGGCGCTTCCTCGGCGCCTGCGCGCTCTTCGCCCTGGTGGGCGGCCTCCGGCAGTCGACCATGGTCCTCCTGGGGCCGCTCTTCCTCTACGGGGTCTACCGGGCCTGGCGGCGCGGCCGGCTGACCTGGGGGCTCTTCCTCGGCGGGGCGGCGCTGGGCGGCGCCCTCGTCCTCGCCTGGTTCGTGCCTCTCTGCCTCCTGGCCGGCGGCTACGGCGCCTACCGGCGGATCAGCGCAGAGCACTTCGCCACCCTCCTGCCCCAGACTTCCATCCTCTATGGTGCGGGTGCTGGCGCCCTGGCGCACAACCTGACGGTGCTCGCCAAGTGGGCGATCCAGGGGGTGCTCCCCGGGGCGGTCGCCGTCGCCGTCCTCTTCATCTTCCTCGCGACGGGCGCCCCGGGCGCGGTGAGAGCGGGCCTCCGGCTCCTGGGCGAGCGGGCGGCCTTCCTCGCCGCCTGGGCCCTCCCGCCCATGCTCTTCTTCGCCCTCTTCCATATCACCAAGGCGGGCTACACCCTCGTTCACCTGCCGGCCCTGCTCGCCGCTCTGGCCCTCGCGGCGGCCCCGGGGCTCGTGTCTGGAAGCCGCGGGCGCGCGCTCGCCGTTTTCGCGGTCGCGATGGGGATCGGCGCCGGGCTCTTCCTCTTCGGCGCCGACCGGGGCGCGGAGCAGAGCCGGTTCTGGTTCCCCCTCCGCCACGAATGGAACCGGGGGACGATCGCCACCTACGAGCGGGAGCTGGACGAGATGATCGCCACCGTCCGCCAGTATCCGCCGGAATCGACCGTGCTGGTGGCCGCCGAGCTCTCCGGCACCGGGTCGGCCGGGGCCGAGGGCTTCCTCTACTCCTGGCACCGGCATCTCCAGTGGTATCTGCCCGAGTACCTGGTGGTGATGGCGGTGCCGGAGGAGGACTTCGCGCTCGTCGCCCGCGGTCACGAGCCGCTGCGGAAGGAGCTGTCCCAGATCGCGGTGCCGGCGGGGACCGAGCGGCTCCTCTACGTCCTCTCCGGGCCGGCGGGCGCTCGCCTCCCCCTGGGGACCGGCGCGGTCGGCAGCCAGAGCAAGAACTTCTACTTGACCGTGGTTCCGTTCGCCGGCCGGCGCCAGCTCGGCCCCCTGGTCTTCACCGCCGAGGCGCGCCGGAAAGCGGCCTGACGGGATACCATCTGCCTGCCAGGAGCTTTCGCATGGACGATCCCAAGAAGAGCCCGGACGATGCCGGTGATGCCCGCGACATCGAGACCGAGATCCCGCTCGATTCCGAAGCCGCCGATTGGAAGCGCGCCCTCCCCGCTATCTACGGCCTCGAGCAGCCGGTCGTCTGCTGCAACTGCCGGCAGGAGATCGACAAGCTCTACGTCGTCCGCCTCTACCGCGCGAAGGTCAACTTCGTCTCCTCCCTGCCGCGGAGCGGCCGGCTCCTCGTCTGCCCCCACTGCCGGACGATCGTCCCCGGCGAGCTGGGCGGCGTGCTCTGACCGGCGAGGCTCAGCGGATATAGCCGAGCGAGCGCAGCTTGGCCTGGTCCGCGGGCGCCAGGGGACGGTGCTCGGCGGTCCTCTCCGCGGGGTGGGCGAGCCAGGCATCCAGCTCCTGCTTGCAGCGTTCGACGCCCTGGGCGGTGGGGGAGAGCGGCGACCGCTCGCGGGGATCGCGGGCGAGGTCGAAGGCCTGGAAGAGGGGCGCCGGCGGGAAGTAGCGGTCCAGTCCGGTGGGCTGCTTGCCGGGATCTGCGACGTTGGCGATGCACTTGACCGTCCCCAGGAGGGCCGCCTTCAGGTTCACCCCGTCCACCTGGGTCTCCGAGAAGAGGGCCTCTCGGCCGCCGGCCGCTGGAAGCAGGCTCGCCCCCTGGAATGCCGGGCCGGTTCCACCTCCACCCACAACTTCGAGGATGGTGGGGGCGAGGTCGACGGTGCTGACCGGCCGGGTGATCCGGCCGGTCCGCTTCCAGGAGCGGGGGAGCTTGACGATCAGGGGGACCCGCAGCAGCTCTTCATAGAGGGTCCGGCCGTGGTCGAAGCCGCCGTGCTCGGCGAATTCCTCGCCGTGATCACCGACGAGGACGATCAGGCTCTCGTCGTAGAGGTCGAAGAACTTGAGCTGTTCCAGAAAGCGGCCGAACTGGCGGTCGGCGGCGTGGACCTCCCCGTCGTAGAGGGCGCGCAGGTGGGCGACGTCGGCGGGATTTTTCCCCAGGCCCTGCGCGAGGAAGAGGTCGGGCTCATAGAGGTTCGGCGGCAGGGTCCCGGGCTGCTCGTCGGCGAAGCGGCGGTCCCGCGGGCCGGGGCGGTAGTGAGCATGGGGATCGACGACGTGCAGGTAGCCGAAGAGGGGCCGCTCCGGGTTCTGGCGGGTGAGCAGGTGGCGCCAGAGGAACCAGCGGACCGCCGCCGAGGGCGTCTTCCCGTTCTGCCGGACGTCGACGTAGAAGTTGGAGAAGCCGCGGTCGAGGCCGAAGGTGTCGCCGCCCAGGAGCCACTGCGAGACCCCGATCGTCTCGTAGCCCCGCCGGGTGAGGAGGTCGGGGAGCCACGGAGCCCGCCCTTCCCCGAGCCGGGCGCCGGCGACGGCCACCCCGTGCTGGGAGGGGTAGAGCCCGGAAAGGATGGAGGCGGTCGCCGGGAGCGTCCAGGAGGCCGGGCTCCGGGCCTCGGAGAAGACCAGGGCGTCGCGGCTGAAGCGGTCGATCTCCGGCGTCGTGTCGCGGCGGGAGCCGTAGACCCCGACCGCGTCCGCCCGCAGGGTGTCGATGAGATAGAGGAAGACGTCGGGAGGCCCGCCGGTACGCTCCCGGCGCGGCTGGGCGTCGACCTCGGGGGCCGACATCTCGACGGCCATGGCTCCAGTATCACCCGTATCGCCCGTCCGCCCTTCGATCCGCCGGGTCAGGAGGAGCCGCGCCGCCCGCGGCGGGTGGGTCGTGACCTTGAAGCTCTGCCCGGCGGCGTCCTCGGCCTTCCCCTCCCACAGCCGGCGGCGCGGACCGTGGGCGGGGGCGAAGTCGATGGCGAGCCTCTGGCCAGCGCCCCGGACCGAACCGAGGCGGATCTCGTAGCGCTCGGCCGGCGGCAGGGGGAGGGCGACGGGCTCGCGCCGGAGGACGAGCTTGCGCCCTACGCCCTGGCCCTCGACGGTCGCCCGCGCCCGGGCGAGCGGCTCGCCCCGCGGCAGGACGGCCAGGAGGTTGAAGGCGGCGGCGAGGCTGCGGTCGTCTCCCCCGCCGGTCACCCGGGCGGGGACGGCCTCATGGTCGAAGCGGAGGTCGAGGACGTTGACGGGCGAGGTCAGGGCGTCCGGCGGCAGCGGGATGCGGAGCTCGCTCCAGGCCGGGGCCATGGGAAGGGTGGGGAGCTCCCGGCCGTTCAAGACCGGCGTCACCGTCTGCCGGGGTGCGCCGGGGTAGACGAGGGGAGTGGCGAGGGCCACGAGCTCCGCCGGCTGGACCTCGAGGGGGCCGAAGTAGATGCGCGCCACCCGGCCCGCCCAGGAGGTTCCGGGATGGTCCGGCCCCCAG
>JAXDLD010000587.1:0-2533 GCA_034666805.1 Acidobacteriota bacterium | reverse complement strand
GGGATGGCGCATAATTTGCCCTGAAACCTCCGAGGAGGAACCGCATGCGAGCGCTCCACGCCACCACCGCCTTGACCCTCACCCTCACCTGCCTCGCCTGCGCGGGAAATCCCCAGCCCTCCACCCGTCCTTCCGACCGGCCACGGATCGCGGTCCGCCTGCCGTGGGCCAAGGCGGGCTTGAGCCGCACCGAGGCCGCCGCTCACCTCCTCTCCCGCTTCTCCTTCGGCGCCCGGCCGGGAGAGGTGGAGAGGGTCGCCGCCATGGGCCCGGACCGCTGGCTGACCGAGCAGCTCGAGGCCGGCCTGCCCGAGACCGACCTCTCCGCCCGCCTCGCCGCCTACCCGGCCCTCGCCATGCCGGAGGGCCAGATCCTCCGCACCTACCCCAACGACGGGGCGGTCCGGAACGAGGCCAAGAGGGCGGGCTGGATCCCCGCCGACGACAAGGCGCCCCTCCACGCCCCGGAGATCGTGACCGATGCGATCGCCGCGGCTGCCACCATGCCGACGACGATCCCCATGCGGGTCGCCCTCGCCCTGCCCCCGCTGCCGTTCACCGTGCCCGCGGACCCGGCGGCCGAGCGGGAGAAGGAGATCCGCGCCCTCCTCGAGCTCTACGCGCGATCGCGGGGCTACCGCCCCCAGCGGGAGCTCCTGGACGAGCTCGCCGGGCAGAAGCTCCTGCGCGCCGTCTACGCCGAGAACCAGCTCTCCGAGGTGATGACCGACTTCTGGTTCAACCACTTCAACGTCTCACAGACCAACGACCGCGTCCGCCCCTACCTCCTCCCCTACGAGCGCGACGCCATCCGCCCCTTCGCCCTCAGCCGCTTCCGCGGCCTGCTCGCGGCCACCGCCCGCCACCCGGCCATGCTGGTCTACCTCGACAACGCCCAGTCGGTCGCCCCGGGCGGCGCCCCGACGACTTTCGGCGACGAGATCGCCCTCGCCAAGGCGGCGGCGAAGACCGCCGCCCAGCCCATCCGGCCGCCGGCTCAACCTGTCAAGCGGCCGGCCGCTCCCAAGCCGCCCGTCCCCGCGAAATCGCCGGGGCTCAACGAGAACTACGCCCGGGAGATCATGGAGCTCCACACCCTGGGGGTCGACGGCGGCTACACCCAGCACGACGTGATCGAGGTGGCCCGCGCCTTCACCGGCTGGACCGTGGTGCCGGACGAGAGCGCGCTCGGAAAGATCGAGCGGAAGATGGCCCAGGAGGAGAAGATCGGCGGCCACGCCTTCAAGCGGAGCGGCGAGTTCCTCTTCCGCGCCGACACCCACGACGCCGCCCCCAAGCTGGTCCTCGGCCATACCCTGCCGGCCGGGCGCGGCATCGAGGACGGGGAGGAGGTGCTCGACCTCCTCGCCGCCCATAAGTCGACCGCGCGCCACCTCGCCACCCAGCTCGCGGTGCGCTTCGTCTCCGATCATCCTGCGAAGCAGCTCGTCGACCGCCTGGCCGCGGTCTACACGGCGAGCGGCGGCGACGTCCGGCGGGTGATCGCGGCGATCGCCGAGTCCCCCGAGTTCTGGCGCCCGGCGGCGCGGGGGGCGAAGATCAAGTCGCCCTTCGAGCTCGCCGCCTCCGCCCTCCGCGCCCTGGGCGCCGACATCGCCGAGCCCAAGCCCGTCCTCGACTGGGTGGCGCGGATGGGCGAGCCGCTCTACGCCTACCAGGCCCCCACCGGCTACCCCGACCGCGCCGAGGCCTGGGTCAACACCGGCTCCCTCCTCTCCCGGATGAGCTTCGGCCTGCAGCTCGCCTCCGGCCGGGTCAAGGGGGTGAAGGTCGACCCCGCGGCCTTGGACGGCTTCGCGCGCGGCTCCGCGATCCAGATGCCGCTCCTCCCCGGCTCCCAGCCGGCGCTCCAGAAGCCGAAGAAGGGGACCCCCACCCCGGCCGAGGAGGTCGCCGGCCTGATCCTCGGCTCGCCCGCCTTCCAGCGGCGGTAAGGCGATCCTCCCCAAGAAAAGCCAAAGAAAAACGGCGGCCCGGAAATCCGGGCCGCCGTTTGGGAAACTTTCGCCTCGAACCCTTACGGGCAGGTGGCGAAGGCGCTGGTGTCCTGAATCGGTTGGAACGGCGTGTTCTGCGGGTTGTGGTACATCTTGATCGTGCCGTTCTTGGTGTCGGTCACCTTGATGTCGACCTGCACGTTGGTCAAGCCGCCGGCAAAATCCCAGAAGCGCTGGTTCAAGCTGCAGGCGTCGAGGACCTTGACCACCATCTCCACGTTGTTGCTGTCGAAGAACCAGAAGTAGCCGGTGTCGGTCGTCAGCTGCACGGCCTGACCGGTACCGCTCGTTCCCTGCGGGGTCCGCCAGGTGGTCTCCACCTTGAAGCGGCCGGCCGGGCCGAGGAGGAGCGTGGTGCCCGAGGGGGTGCCGAATTTCGGCGATGTTGGCGCGAGACTCTCGTCCGCTTCGGCAGCCGCCCGGGTCGCCGACTTGGCGCTGCAGGTGGCGAAGGCGGAGGTGTCCTGGATGGGCTGGAACGGCGTGTTCTGCGGGTTGCTGTAAGTCTTGACCGT
>JAXDLD010000586.1:0-7239 GCA_034666805.1 Acidobacteriota bacterium | reverse complement strand
GTCGCCACCCGCCCGCGCGGGATGCGGAGGATGACGGCGTAGATCTTCTCGTACGGTGATCGCACGCTTTCAGTCGATCTCGCGGGCGGCCCTGCCGGTCACGGTCAGGGCGGAGGTGAGCGCGAGCACCGCTCCCGCCGTGATGAACACCGCCGGGAGGCTCCATTTCGCGAGGAAGCCGGCGGCGGCGTAGGAGACCGGGACCAGCCCCACGGCGGAGAACATGAGGACGCTCATCACGCGGCCCAGGAGGGCGCGGTCGACCCGCATCTGGAGCCAGGCGCTGAACTGGACGTTGACGAACCCCACGCCCAGGCCCATCAGCGCCAGGAGCGCCGCGATCACGGCGAGCTTCGTGACGAGGCCGATGACGATCAGCTCCAGACCGCAGATGCCGCTCATGACGATGAACTGCAGGCCGCGCCTCCGGGGCCGTTTCACCCGGCCGCCGAGCAGCAGCCCCACGAGCGTGCCGCCGCTGAAGCACGAAAGGAGCGTACCGAACGCCGCCGGCGAGCCGAAGCGGAACTTCGCCATGGCGGCCAAGCCGACGGCGATCGGCCCGGAAACACAGAAGTTGATGGCGGCGAAGATCACCATCAACCCCAGGAGGGGAGGGTCGCTCCGCACCGCGCGGAGACCCTCGCCGATCGAATGCAGCATGCTCGGCCGGCCGGGCGCTCCCGGTGCCGCCGGCGGCGGGGGAGCCTTGGGCGGGTCCGGAATCCTGAACAGGGCCGCGATGACGACGAGGAAGCTCAGGGCGTCGAAGAACAGCGCGGAGGCGATCCCCCAGCTCTTGATGGCGAGGCCGGCCGGCGCCGGCCCGATCATCTGGGTCATCACCGTCGAGCTCTGCAGGAGGGCATTGGCGGGCCGTAGCTGCGCGGGCTCGACCAGCGTCGGTATGAGGGTCGGCCCGGCGGGAAACGAGAACGCGTCGGCGAGCCCGAAGGCGAAGGTCAGGAGGTAGAGATGCCAGAGCTCGATGAGCTTCCACCAGATGAGAGCCGCCACCGTGCCGACCAGCAGCGTGCGGAGGGTCGCGGTCGTCATCATGACCCGCCGGGCCGAGAAGCGGTCGATCACCGCCCCGCCCACCAGGATGAACGCCGCCCGGGGGATCGCCGCCGTCATCAGGATCGTGCCGAGCGCCACGCTCGAGCCGGTGAGCTGGAGCACGAGCCAGGGCAGGGCCACCAGATAGAACTGGTCGCCGAGGAGGGAGACCGTCGAGCCCAGCCACAAGTTACGGAAATGGGGCCGGGTGAGGGGATGCCTCACCACCGGCGGCGGAGTCTCTGGAACGGCGGGCGAGGCCGCCTGCTCAGGGAAATCGGGCGTGCTGCTCATGGGGAACCTTGAAAATCGTAGCACGGCCCGGGCGCCCCCGGCGGGCGTCATTCCTCCGGGGGCACCGTCTCCGGAGCGTGGACCGTGATCCTCAAGGTGTTGATCCGGTTCAAGTTGACGTCGACGACCTCGATCGTCACCGGGCCCAGCTCGACCGTGTCGCCGACCGCGGCGCCGCGGCCGAGCTCGGAGAGGACGACCCCGGCGATCGTGTCCTCGTCGCGGTCGGAGAGCTCGATCCCCAGGGCCTGCTCCAGGTCCTCGACCAGCACGGAGCCCGAGACCTGGTAGACGCCGTCGCCGCGGTCCTGGATCTCGGGCCTCTCGCTGGCGTCGAACTCGTCCTGGATGTTGCCGACGATCTCCTCGATGACGTTCTCCAGGGTCACCATCCCGGAGACCCCGCCGTACTCGTCGATCACCGCCGCGACGTGGAAGCGCTCGACCCGCATCCGCTTGAGCAGGCGGTCGACGCCGAGGGTCTCGGGGACGAAGGCGATCTCGCGCGCCACCTCTTCCAGCGAGGCGAGCGGGCGCTCGCGGCGGAAGATGTCCTTGATGTGGACGAGGCCGATGACGTGGTCCAAGTCCCCCTCGCAGAGCGGGAAGCGGGTGTGGCCGCTCTTCCGCGCGATCCTCAGGTTCTCGACGAGCGGTCGCGTCGTCGCGAGATAGATGACGTCCGCCCGCGGCACCATGATCTGCCGCGCCACCCGGTGGGAGAGCTCGAAGACGTTGTCCAGAAGCTCGCGCTTCTGGGTCGTCAGGTGGGTCCCCGGGCTGGTCGCCAGGAGGAGGCGGAGCTCCTGCTCGTCGTGCGTGCGGTCGCCTTCGGTGGGGGGCTTGAGCGAGAAGATCCCGAGGAGGCCGGTCGCGGCGCGGTTCAAGACCCAGATCGCCGGGTAGGTCAGGCGGTGGAAGAAGTAGACCAGCGGCGAGAGCCAGAGGACCAGGGCCTCGGCGCGCTCGATGGCGATCCACTTCGGCGCCAGCTCCCCCAGCACGATGTGGAGCATGGTGATCAGGAGGAACGACAGGGTGAGGGAGACCGAATGGACGAGCGCCTCGCTGTGCGGCGCGATGCGGCCGAGAGCGGGGCCGACGAGGCCGGCGAAGGCCGGCTCGCCCACCCAGCCCAGCCCCAGGCTCGCGAGGGTCACCCCGAGCTGGGTCGCCGAGAGGTAGGCGTCCAGGTGGTGGATCATGTGCCGCGCCATCTTCGCCCGCCGGTGCCCCTCCTGGGCCGCGGGCTCGATCTGGGTCGGCCGCACCTTGACGAGCGAGAACTCGGCGGCCACGAAGAGGCCGTTGACGAGGACGAGCACGAAGGCGAGGAGGAGCGCCCAGCCCGTCGTGAGCGCGAAGGCGGGCTCGGCCGCCGCCGGGACGAGGGCCAGGATCAACATCCCGCGCCTCCCGCCGCGCGCGCTCGGCACACGTCTCCCGCTCTGCGCTCTCGGGGGCCGGAAGGGGTGGGGGCGGCGGGCGGACTCGGAGGGTCGTTGCTCAATGCGAGAGGAATTTTAGCACACCCCCCTTGGAGGCTATACTGGGCCCCGAACAGCCCGAGGAGTCACGCCATCCGCCGCCGTACCCGCCCCACCTTCCGCCGCGCCGCCGCCGTCAGCCTCCTCGGCCTCTTCTGCCTCTTCGGGGGGAGCCAGTCCGGAATGGCGGGCCCTCTCCGCTTCCGCGAGGTCTCCTCCGCCTGGGGGCTCGACTTCCGCCACCACCACGGCGGCTCGGGCAAGTACTACATGGTGGAGATGATGGGGGGCGGGGTGGTGCTCTTCGACTACGACGGCGACGGCGACTTAGACGTCCTCTTCGTCGACGCCGGGAGCCTGCCGGGTTACCAGGGCGAGCCGCCGAGGACCCGGCTGTTCCGGAACGATGGCGGCGGGCACTTCGTCGACGTCACCGAGCGTTCCGGCATCAAGGTCTCGGGCTACGGCATGGGCGGGGCGGCGGCCGACGTCGACGGCGACGGCAACCTGGACCTCTTCCTGACCGCCTTCGGCAGGAACCAGCTCTTCCACAACAACGGCGACGGCACCTTCACCGACGTCACGGCCAAGGCCGGGGTCGGCGGCGAGCCGCGCTGGAACACCTCGGCGGCCTTCGCCGACGTCGATCGCGACGGCCACCTCGACCTCTATGTGGCGAGCTACATCGACTTCTCTCTCGAGCAGAACCGGTTCTGCGGCGACAAGGAGAAAGGCATCCAGGGCTACTGCACCCCACAGGCCTACGAGGGGACCCGCCACGTCTTCTACCGCAACCGGGGGGACGGCACCTTCGAGGACGCCACCCAGAGGGCGGGCTTGGGCGAGGGCAAGGGGGCCGGGCTCGGGGTGGTCTTCGGCGACATCGACAACGACGGCTGGCCCGACCTCTACGTGGCCAACGACCAGAGCCCGAACTTCCTCTACCGGAATCGCGGCAACGGCACCTTCGAGGACATCTCGCTGACCTCCGGCACCGCCTACGGGCCCAAGGGGCTGCCCGAGGGGAGCATGGGCGTCGACTTAGGCGACTACGACAACGACGGCAAGCTCGACATCGGGGTGGCCAACTTCGAGCTCGAGACCAACGGCCTCTACCACAACAACGGCGCAGGCCTCTTCGCCGACAACCGCTACATCGCCGGGATCGCCGAGCCGTCGCTCCTCTTCCTCGGTTTCGGGCTCGCCTTCGCCGACTTCGACCAGGACGGCGACCTCGACCTGATCCTCGCCAACGGCAACGTCCAGGACCACCCCGAGCGGTTCGGCGGGGTCAACACCTACGGCCAGCGCAACCACGTCTACGAGAACCTGGGGAACGGGCGCTTCCAGCTGGTCGCGGACAGCGGTCTGGACACCCTGCGGTCGCACCGCGGCATGGCGGTCGGCGACCTGGACGGCGACGGCGACCTGGACGTCGTCGTCGTCGCCTTGAACGACCGGGCCGAGGTCTACGAGAACCTGGGCGGCGGGGGCGCCTTCCTCGCGGTCGACCTGGCCGGCACGAAGAGCAACCGTTTCGGGATCGGCGCCCGGATCGAGGTCGAAGCGGGCGGCAAGCGCCAGATCCGCGAGGCCAAGACCGGCGCCTCCTACCTCTCCCAGAGCGCGATCACCGCCCACTTCGGGCTCGGCAAGGCAATCAAGGCCGAGCGCCTGACCGTCCGCTGGCCGAGCGGCAAGGTCCAGGTCTGGAAGGACCTCCCGGCCGACCGGCGGGTGCTCGTGGCGGAGTAGGCGCGGGCGCACAGCCGTGCCGAAGCTCGCCTGGTCGAGATGTGGGATGACATATACTCCCCTCAATGGGGAGGGGGGATAAGCCGCTTGTCTGGCTGCACGGTGAGATCAAGACTCCGCCCATGGCAACCCGCTCGCGTCTACAGGCTGGCTACCTCCTTCGGCGGCTGCAGAGCGGCGAGGCTCTCTCCATGCCAGAGTCCCGCCCTATGCCCTCCATCGGGCCCCGTTGCCATGAGCTGCGCATCGACGAGGGTGCCGTGACTTGGCGGATCTTCTACCGAACCGACCCGGATGCCATCGTGATCCTCGACGTGCTCAAGAAGAAGACTCCGGCCACTCCGAAGACTATTATAGAGACCTGCAAGCGCCGACTCGCTGAGTACGATTGAGGAGCCGCAAAGATGGACAAAGAGAAGCAAGCACGCCTGGAAGCAAAGGGCTGGAAAGTTGGATCGGTTGAAGAATTCCTGGGCATGACACCCGATGAAGCTGCCTATGTGGAGCTCCGCCTCAAGCTCAGCGATGCCGTGCGGGACTTTCGGAAGAAGAAGCGCCTGACTCAGATGGAGCTTGCCGAGTTACTGCACTCGAGTCAGGGTCGAATTGCCAAGGTCGAGGCGGCGGATGAGTCCGTCTCCTTAGACCTGCTCATCCGATCCCTTCTCGCGTTGGGAGCCACCGACCAAGACCTCGCAAAGGCGATTACCGGTAAGGGCGCGCGAGTCCTTTGACGATACCTGGCATGTCGTTATCATGCAATGCTCCGCCCTCCGTCACAAAGGTGGCACCTATCGGGCATCAGCGTCGCGACGCTCTCGCACCTCGTAACGAAGCTCCACCATGCCGCTCTTGTAGGCTTTGACCTCCGCCAGATGGAGGGCGATGTCTCTGTCGAGCTTCTCGAAGAATGGGATCCCCTCACCGATCAAGATCGGCAGGATCGAATAGCGCACTTCGTCGGCTAACCCGAGACGAAGGCATTCGCCGGAAACCACACCGCCCCCGACAAACCAGATGCTACGGAACGTGGGCCGCAGGCGCCCATTCACGAACTGCGCGAGATCGCCTGAGTAAAACTCGACGGTCTCCCGAATCCGCGGCAGCTCGCGACTGGTGAGGACGAAAGTGGGTTTGTCGCCGTACGCCCACCCCAACCCTTTGGCTTCAAAGCTCAACGCGGTCTCATAGGTTCTTGACCCCATGACGTAGCAGTCGATCGTCTTGAGGAAGGCCTCGACGAATCCTGGGTCCATGGTGTCTCCGCCTACGAATTCGTCTGAGGTCTCGACCCAGTCGACGCATCCATCCTTGCGGGCGATAAAGCCGTCGAGGCTCGCCGCCATGTGGATCGTTACGTGAGAATCAGGATTTGCCATCGCTAAGCTCCGACGGTTAGCAGCACTGCTCGGAACCGCCTCCGCTTGAGTCCACCTAACGGGTATGCCGGTGAGCGGCGGCGCCGTTTGCCGTCCGCTCGATCGGCGGGGTAGGCGGCGAATTCACTTCTTCGGAACTATGGCTCCTTCGGACACTTGAGCTCGACTTCGGCCTTGGAAGTCACTGCTGAGACGTTAGTGCCTGGAAGGCTCGCACGCATCTCGACGGTATGGCGGCCGGCAGGCAAGCCTCCCTTATCACTACAGGCGCTAAACAGGAGGTCAACTCCCTTTCCGCGCCAACTGGCACCGGGAACTACTGTGTCGCATATACTGGCGGATGCGCCCCAACGGGCTCCGTCGATAATCGTCTCGAAGTAAAGATGATCACGAAACTTTGTCATGGTCTCGGGTAGATCCATCTCGATAGGGAGCTGAGCGGCGGTGACACTTTCACCGCAACTGCCACCCGCAGCGATCTGCAGGGCATCGGTGAGCGGCTTGCCGACCTTCAACGCCACCGGGCCAGCAGGAGATACCGCAGCTTGGTCACTGACCGTGACACTGACCTGTTGCTCCTCACTTCCGAGCGTAAACGTTCGCCTTGTAGTGAGCACGTAGCTCTTACCTATCTTGAAGCCGTCTCGAGGCCGAAATAGCCATAGACTCTTGGGCGGATGATCCTTGGAGACCAGCTCATACTCCACTGGCAGTAGCTCTCCCGAAGCGCTTGCTATCTGAACCGGAGTCTCCTGGTCTCTGCCTATGGCCCCTGCGAATTCTCCCCACCAGAGGAGTCCGCGCGAGTTGCTTGGAATAAAGTCCCCGCTGCTCACGAAGCCCCAATTCTTGAAGTAGACGGCGCAGCTACACGCGGTGGATTGCTCCGGCGCAAGGAAGACGGCACAAAGGAGGCCGACCGCCGCCACCCATCCTAAAGAGCAGGTGTAGTTTTTTGCCATGGATCCTCCTCCGCCTAACCTTCGGGCTCTGGACTTCGCGGCCACCGGTCGCGGCGGTCGAGAGGTAGGAGCGAGAGCGGCGGTCGCAAGCTCAGGGAAACGTTGTTGGTCTCAGTGGCGCTCATAGAGGAGGCGACCCTCGGATTCGATGACAGACAGGAGTGTGCCCTGGACGTTGCGGAGCCGCTTGACCTCGGCGGGGGTGTAGACCACGACGTCGAGAGGCCAGGAGCGCAGGCCGAAGATCGAGGCGATTTCCATTGCGCGCTCCGGCGGGCGCCGGTCGGTCGCCATCTCGATGAA
>JAXDLD010000585.1:0-9894 GCA_034666805.1 Acidobacteriota bacterium | reverse complement strand
GTCCCCCTGGGGCTGGTGGTGGGGATCGACCTCCTGGACTTGGGGCTCGAGAGCTTCTCGGCGCCGCTCATCTGGTTCATCCTCAACCGCTACAAGCTCCAGGCCCTCCGGAACGTCGCGACGGTCGAGGCCTTGATCCCCGTGAGCGGCCCCATCCCCACCTTGACGATCGCCTGGCTCGCCGCCCGCGTCTTCAAGCTCGGCCAGGCGTATGACCCCAACGTCCTGGAGACCGAGCGTATCGGCCCGAACGAGTACGTCGCCCGCCCGCCGGAGGGGCGGTAACTGGTAGACTTACCGCTCGTGTGCTTCGAGCCCTGCTGCCTTTTCCCGGGAAACCTCCCGCGGAGCTCGCGGAGGCCGGAGTCAGAAAATCCATTGCAACCGCCCCGAGGGGTCGGTAAGGAGCGGCAGGCGAGATGGTAGGAAGATCCAACAGCACGTTCGAGAAGCGCAAGAAAGAGCTGGCCCGCAAGGACAAGCAGCGACAGAAGGCGGAGAAGCGCGAGCAGCGCGAGCGGGAGCGCGCCGAGCGGCCCGCCGGCACGGGGGACGAGGACCCGGATATCGCGGGCATCATCCCCGGGCCGCAGCCCCCACAGGAGATTTGACGACTTCTGACGTCGAAGGCTTAGGGCTGGGCGGTCTTGACGGGCTCTGGAATCGAGGCGAGGGCGGCGGCCTTCGCCTCGACCACGGCGCCTGAAGCCGGAGCCGCCGGGTTGGGGCTCGAACCGGCTCCGCACCGCTGGCCCGAAGAGGCGAAGACGTTGCCGGACGCGGCGGAACCGGCGTAGGCGTAGACGAAGCTCCCACCCTTCACCGTCTCGATCACCGGCCGGGCCTCCTCCACGGAGAGCGCCGGGCAGCCCCAGCTCCGGCCCAGCCGGCCGTGCTCCCGCACGTGCTCGGCGCTCACGTACCAGGCCCCGTGCATGACGATGTTGCGCGCCTCGGCCTGATCGTTGACCCCCGGGTCGAGCCCGCGAAGCCGGAGCGAGTAGCCGTTGCCCCCCTCGTAGGTGCCCTCGGTGAGGAAGAGGCCGAGGCTGGTCTGCCGGCTGTCCATGGTGTTCGAGAACTGGCGGGCGTAGTTGTCGCCGCTCCCGGCCCCGTGCGCCACGAGGTCATGGAAGAGCACCTTCCCGTGCGCCAGGTCGAGGACCCAGAGCCGCGGCTCGCTGGAGGGGAGGGAGTAGTCGATGACGGTCAGCAGGTCCTTCCGGCCGGAGACCCCACGGGAGCGGGCGCAGGCAACCGCGTCGAGCGCCGCCCGGAGGACCTTCGGCGACAGCCCGGCAGGGCTGCCCGCGAAGACCGGGGCCGCCGAGGAGGCAGCGGGAGGAGCGGGGACGCTCAAGGGAACGATCGATACCGTCGCCGGGAGGGTCGGCAGGGGAGCGATATCCGCGGTGGAGGTCGTTGGCGCCGGATTTGCAGTAACTCTGGGCAACTCGGCGCGGTTGACGCAGGCGGCCACGAGGGTCAAGGCCAGCAGGGTGGTGGGGAGGAACAGGTGTCTGGCCAAGGTGGGCTTACTATGCGTCATCCGTCGTGCGACCTCCGGGATGTCGTCGATGTAGGTCCTGACCGCAAGGGCCAGGCTCGCCGGGTTGTGTGCCTCTCCAGCTCTTCAACCTCTCCCCGGCGGCTGGAATTCCGATTTCAGACCAGGAAGTATGACACGATTCGGGTCCGGAGAGCATCTTCGGCCCTCCAAGTTCCTTGAAAACCTCTCCGGGAGTCTCCGGAACCTCTCCGGGAGGTTCCCAACCCCTCGGGGAGTTTCCCGAACCCCTCCGGAACCTGCCGGATTCGCTCCGGGACCTTCCGGCTCCTCTCCGGGAGCTGCCCAAACTCCTCCGGGAGCTTCCAAGACCTCTCCAAAGTCTTCGGGAACCCCTTGAAAGTCCTCCGGAACCCGTGGAAAGTCTTCCCGAACCCCTAGAAAGTAACTTTCCTCGCCTCAAAAGTCGAGCTGCACGGGCAAAAAGTAAAGTTGCACGCCTGAAAAGTCTTCCGGCAGCCGTCGTAAGTTACTTTCCAGGACTGGAAAGTCGACCCGGAGGCGTCAGAAGTCGACCCGGAGACGTCGGAAGTCGACTTGGAGGAGTCAGAAGTCGACCTGGAGGTCTCAGAAGTCGACCCGGAGACACTTCCCACGACTTTCGAGGACTTTTGGCGACCCGCGGAGAGGTTTTCGGAGCTCCCGGAGGGTTTTGCGATGACCGCTCGGTAATCGAGGATCAGGCGCTGCAGCGCCGGGCGTTCTCTCCGGGGGCCGGCCATGCTTGACGGACCTCCTCCATCACCCGCGGCTCGACCGGCCCGTTCTCCTCTTCGAGCGCCGCCAACAGGCCGGCGATGCGGTCGTGCTGCAACTGTTGGCGCAACGCGCGGTTGACATAGCTCGAAAGCCCACGCGCACCGACCGCCGCGCGAGCTTCGGTCAAGAGCTCCTCTTTCCTGGGTGAGAGAGACCTTCTCCGTCCGCATGCCACCATCCTAATCCGAGTAGGATGGCGGGACAAGGGACCTCGCCTACACTGTCCTGTCGATATTGTTCGCCGGTCCCAGCACGGTGAGGCGCTCACGCTTGATTGCCGCCATTTCGTGGTAGGTTCTTCGAGTTGAGAGGAACATTCCTCTCTTCCTGCCGAGAGGCCCATACGCCTGTGAGATTCGTCTCAAACCCTCGTAGCCACTCCGCTGCCATTGCGGGCCTCTGCCTCCTCCTGAGCGCGGGCGCCTTTGCGGCGCACCCACCCCTCCCTCCGTTCCAACCACAGTTCAGAAGGAGACCCTCGTGACGAAGCATGCCAGCGGACCGTTCGACGTGAAGTTGGAGCCTCAGGCAGGCGATCCCGCCGTGGGCCGGATGTCGATCGACAAGCAGTTCCACGGCGATCTCGAAGCGACCAGCAAGGGTCAGATGCTGGCGATCAGCACGGAGGTCAAAGGCTCGGCCGGGTATGTCGCGATGGAGCGGGTCACGGGGACCCTCCAGGGCCGCACCGGCACCTTCGCACTGCAGCACAGCGGTACGATGACGCGCGGCGTCCCCCAACTCGTCATCACCGTCGTGCCGGATTCAGGCACGGGCCAGCTCGTGGGGCTCTCGGGAAAGATGACGATCAACATCGTCGACGGAAAGCACTCGTACGACTTCGAGTACACGCTCGACTCATCCCACTGAAGTCGGGTTCGATCAGCCAGGATCTTCCAGGACCGAAATTCCAGCCGCCGCGGGCGGACCTCAGGCGGGACCCGCGGAATTCCGACGAATCGAGACGGCCTCCGAAGCGGGCGCCTGCGCCTTAATCCATCTGCTTCCTTAACACGGTCGGGATGTCGTAGTCGTCCACGTTCGACCAGTTCGGTCCGAAGCCGTTCGGGTCCTCGCCCCTCGCGTGCGCGATCACCTTGCGGTAGAACGGCACGTCCACCTGTTGCGGCTTCTCCGCCTCTTCCCGCTCCCGCTCACGATCCCTCTCGCGCTCGCGCTCGACGGGGGCGGCGGCCAAGGGCACCGGAGTCATCACCGGCCGGGTCACGGTCGCGATGGGAGACTGCGCCCGCGGACGGTCGCTCGAGCTGTAGTCGAAGCCGGTGGCGATGACCGTCACCTTCATGGCATCCTCCATCGTCGGATCGATCACCATGCCGGAGATGATGTTGGCGTCCGGGTCGACGGCGTCGGCGATGATGCGGGCCGCCTCGGCGACCTCGTGGAGGGTCAGGTCGTGGCCGCCGGAGATGTTGATCAGGACGCCACGGGCGCCCTGGATCGAGGTCTCCTCCAGGAGCGGCGAAGAGATCGCCCGCTGCGCCGCCTCGAGCGCCCGGTGCTCGCCCTTGGCGACCCCCGTGCCCATCAGCGCCATGCCCATGCCGGTCATGATCGTCCGTACGTCGGCGAAGTCGACGTTGATCTCTCCCGGCACCGTGATCAGGTCGCTGATCCCCTGGACCGCCTGGCGGAGCACGTCGTCGGCGATGCGGAAGGCCTCGTGGAGGGGCGTGCCGCGCTCGACGAAGTTGAGGAGCCGCTCGTTGGGGATGGTGATCAGGGTGTCGACCGCCCCGCGGAGCTCCTCGACGCCGCGCTCGGCCAATTGCAGCCGACGACGGCCCTCGAAGCCGAACGGCTTGGTGACCACCGCGACGACCAGGGCGCCGATCTCGGCGGCGTGCGAGGCTATGATCGCCGCCGCGCCCGTCCCCGTGCCGCCGCCTAAGCCCGCGGTGAGAAAGACCATGTCGGCGCCGTCCAGCATCTCCAGGATGTGCTCGGTGTCCTCGAGCGCCGACTTTCTCCCCACCTCCGGGTCCGCCCCGGCGCCGAGGCCCTTGGTCAGCAGATTGCCCAGTTGGAGCTTGAGCGGCGCCCGGCACTTCCTGAGCGCCTGGAGATCGGTGTTGGCGGCGATGAACTCGATGCCGCGGAGCTGGGAATCGATCATCCGGTTGACGGCGTTGCCGCCGCCCCCCCCGACGCCGATCACCTTGATGCGCGCGGGGACGCCATCCGTCTCTTCCATGGCCCTCGAAGCCTCCTTCAGAGCGTCGTGGTCGTCGAACAAAATCATCGTGAACCCCCTTTGGTCCCTATGGTTACTGACTACGTTTCAAACTTTCGTGACCTAGAGCAGGTCCGCAAACATGCCGCGCAGGCTCCCTACCATCCCACGCACGCTCCAGCCCTGTTTCTTCTGCACCTTCCCCTGGCTCTCCTCGGCGGTCCGCGCGTAGAGCAAGAGGCCGGAGGCGGTCGACCAAGTCGGGCTGCTGATGACGTCGACCAGCCCGCCCAGGCCGCGCGGCAGGCCGTAGCGCACGCCCGCGTCGAAGGTCTGCTCGGAAAGCTCCAGGAGCCCGTCGAGCTGGGCGCCGCCGCCGGTCAGGACGATTCCGGCACGCAGGCTGTCCTCGCTCGCGTGCTTGAAGAGGTCCTCGCGAATCATACTGAAGAGCTCCTCCGCGCGGGGCTGCAAGATCTCGCAAAGTTCCTTCTTCGGCACCACCCGCGAGGAGCCGCCGGCCACCGTCGGCACCGAGATCCCCTCGTCGTCGGTGACCATGCTGGGCAGGCAGCAGCCCTGCTTGATCTTGATCTTCTCGGCCTCGCCGAACGGGGTACGGAGCACCATCGCGAGGTCGTTGGTGAAGTGCCCGGCGCCGATCGGCGCCACCGCGCTGTACTGGATCTCGCCGTCGGCGAAGAGGGCGTACTCGGTGGTGCCGGCGCCGACGTCGATCAGGAGGCAGCCGAGCTCGCGCTCGTCGGGGGTCAGCACCGCCTCGGCGGTCGCGAGCGGCTCAAAGACCATCTCGACGACCTCGATCCCGGCCCGGTTGACGCAGGTGAGAAGCGTCTTCGAGCGGGTCGTGTTGCCGGTCACCAGGTGGACCATGACCTCCAGGCGGCTCCCCAGCATGCCGAGCGGATCGCCGATCCCCCCCTGCTCGTCGACGACGAACTCCTGGGGGATGGCGTGGAGGATCTCGCGGTCGGAGGGGAGGGCCGCGGACTTGGCGGCGTCGAGAACCCGCTGGATGTCCTGGCGGGTGATCTCTCGGTCCTTGCGCGACACCGAGACCATGCCGCGCGAGTTGACGCTCCGGATGTCGGCCCCGGCCACGCCGACGTAGGCGCGCGAGATCTCCACCCCGGCCATCACCTCGGCCTCCTCGCTCGCCTGTTTCAGAGCCTCGACGGTCGCCTCGACGTTGACGATGTTCCCCTTGCGGGTGCCGCGGTTGGGGGCGAGGCCCTTGCCGACGACTTCGAGCCCGCCCTTGTCGTCGCGCTGGCCGATCAGCACCCCCACCTTGGAGGATCCGATGTCGATACCTACGAAGTACGGTTCTGGCTTCGGCATATCAGCCTGCTCCCCCGTTTGTGAAAGGTTTTTGTGCGGTTGCCGCAGGTTCTGGTTGGATGATGATCCGGCGCGCGAAGCGCAGGTCGACCGATTGGAGGGCGGTGTACCGGCGCCCGAGTTCGGGCAGGAGCGCCTCGAAGCGATGCACTTTCGAGACCAGGTCGGTACGCCTGACGAGGAGCGGAAAGGGCAGGTCCCGGAGGTGCAGGCGGAGGTCCTCTTCGCCCAGAACGTCCACCCGGGTCAAGGACGATGCCCAGTCCGGATTGGCCTTTCGAAGCTCGGCCGCCGCTCCCAAGGCCCGCCCCATGGCCTCCGGCACGGAGGGCGCCGCGCCCGCCAAATCGATCACCAGGAAACCCTCCCGGCTCTCCCCCGGAACGACCGGGGCGATGGGGTGGCCTTGGGCGTCCGCCCAGGAGAGGGCACCGGAGCCAGCACCGGAGCCGGGCGAGCCCGCGAGGAGGGCGACCGGCCGGCGCTCGCGGACGGCGACCCGGACTTTGTCGGGTAAGATTTTCTCGATCTCCACACTCTCGATCCAGGGCTCGGTGGCGAGGAGCGACTCGACCCGCGCGAGCGGCAGCCGGACGAGGTTCTCTCCCCGGAGCGGGGCGAGGGCGCGCCGCACGTGCGCCGCCGACACCCGGTGGGTCCCCTCGACCGCCAGATCGCGCAGGCAGAAGCGGGACGAGGTGAGCACCCAGGCGACGAGCCCGCCGGGGAGGGCGACCAGGGCGATGGCGGTCGTGAGCGGCCGGGCGAGGGAGAGCCAGAGGCTCCTCTTGCGCCGCCGCGGCGGGGCCTGGCGGCGCCGGAAGTCGAGCACCCGTCCGCCGGCTCCGGTCCCGGTCCCGGAGAGGACAGCGGATTCGAAGCCGCCGCTCATGCCTCCTCCTTGCCGACGAGCTTCCGGGCCAGCCGGAAGATGTCGCCCGCGCCGAGAGTGACGACGACGTCCCCGGGGCCGATCCCCTCCGCGAGCAGGGCCGGGGCCTCGTGCCAGTCGGGGCAGTAGTGGACGTTCTTGTGCCCGCTCCGGAGCGCCGCCTCGACTACCATCTCGCCCGTGACTCCCGGAACCGGCGCCTCGCGCGAGGCGTAGATGTCGGTGACCACCGCGCGGTCGGCCAGGAGCAGCGAGCGGCCGAAGCCCTCGGCCTGGTCCTGGGTGCGCGAGTAGAGGTGGGGCTGGAAGACGACGTGGAGCCTCCCCTGGGGGAAGGCCTGGCGGGCGGCCTCCAGGGTCGCCGTCACCTCGGTCGGATGGTGGGCGTAGTCGTCGACCACCGCCGCCCCCCGCCACTCCCCCACCTGCTCGAAGCGGCGGTGGACCCCCTCGAAGGCGGCGAGGCCGCTCGCGATGTCTTCGAAGCCCAGGCGGAGCGAGAGGCCCACTCCCACCGCGGCCAGGGCATTCAGGATGTTGTGCCGGCCGGGGAGGGGGAGCTCCAGGCGGCCGAGGAGGGACCCCCTCAGGCGGACCCCGAAGGCGCTCTTGCCACCCTGGGCGAGGACGTCGACCGCCGAGAGGTCCGCCTGGGGCGAGAAGCCGTAGGTCACCAGCCGGCGCTCGGAGAGCCGGGGGAGGATCTGCTGGATGTTGGCGTCCTCCAGGCAGACGATCAGCCGGCCGAAGAAGGGGACCCGGTTGGCGAAGGTGACGAAAGCGTCGCGGATCTCGTCGAGGTCGCGGTAGGTGTCCAGGTGATCGCGGTCGATGTTGGTGATCACCGCCACCACCGGCGAGAGGCGGAGGAAGCTGCGGTCGAACTCGTCCGCCTCGGCGACCAGGTAGTTGCTCTCGCCCAAACGCGCCCCCGTGCCAAGGAGGCGGAGACGGCCGCCGACGATGACCGTGGGGTCCAAGCCGGCGCGGGTCAGCATGGTGCCGACGAGAGAGGTGGTGGTCGTCTTGCCGTGGGTGCCGGCGACGGCAATGCCGTATTTCAGGCGCATCAGCTCGGCCAGCATCTCGGCCCGGCGGACGACGGGGATGCCACGGAAGCGCGCCGCCTGGACCTCGGGGTTCCCCTCCGAGACGGCGGAGGAGATCACGATCAGGTCGACCCCTTTGAGGTGATCCCCGGTGTGCCCCTGGTGGATCGTGGCGCCGATCTTCTGGAGATGCTCCGTGGCCTCTCCCAGGCTCTGGTCGCAGCCGGAGACGTGGAGCTCGCGCTCGTCGGTCAGGAGGATCTCGGCGATCCCGCTCATGCCGGCGCCGCCGATCCCCACGAAGTGGATGTGCGAGAGGTCGGCGAAGGGGTTGAAGCTCATCGCCCGACCCTCCTCTCGGCGAGCTCGGTCAGCCGGTCGGCGATCGCCGCGACCGCCCCCGGCCGCGCCAGGCCGCGCGCCGCCCTGCCCATGCGGGCGAGCCGAGGGCCGTCGCCCAAAAGGGCGCCCAGCCGCTCGGCCAGGGCGTCGGGAGTCGCCGCCTCGCCGGTCAGCAGCTCGGCCGCTCCGGCGTCGGCTAAGAGGCGGGCGTTGTCGACCTGATGCGCCTGGGCGATTGTCAAGGGCAGGAAGAGCGCCGCCCGGGAGGCGGCGCAGATCTCGGCGACCGTGATCGCCCCCGCCCGCGAGACCAGGAGGTGGCTCGAAGCCATGGCCCCGGCGACGTCGTCGAGGAAGGGGACGACCTCGACCTCAGTAGCAGCGACTCCCGCGGAGGCGTAGGCCGCCCGGGTCTCCTCCACGTTCTTCGCTCCCGCCTGGTGGAGGACCCGCAGGGCGACCCCACTCCCGAGGATGCCGAGGAGGCGGGCCACCGCCGCCGGCACCAGCTCGTTGACCTGCCGCGCCCCCTGGCTGCCGCCAAGGACGAGGAGGCGAAGCGGGGCGAGAGGCGGCAGCGCCGTAGGCACCGCGAAGAAGGCGGCGCGCACCGGCACCCCGGTCACCTGGCAGGGGCACTTCAGGTCGCGGATGGTCTCGCGGAAGGCGACCGCGGCCCCGGAGGCGAACCCGGAAAGCCAGCGGTTGGCGACCCCGGCCCGGGCGTTCGGTTCGAGCAGGAGGATCGGCCGGCGGGCGAGCCGCGCCCCAAGGACGGCCGGCGCCGAGACGTAGCCGCCCGTGCCCAGAATCACGTCCGCCCCCAGCCGCCGGATGAGGCGCGCCGCCGCCACCCCCGAGCCGGAGAGGGTGGTGAGCGAGCGCGCCCGGGCACCCAGGCCCTTGCCGAGGAACGGCCGTGCCGGCAGGGGGTAAAACGGCACCCCGCGCTCCCCCGTGAGCCGCTCTTCGAGCCCGCCGGCGAGACCGGTGAAGCTCACCCGCCACCCCCTGCGCCCAAGCTCCTCGGCCACGGCGAGGGCCGGGAAGACGTGGCCGCCCGTGCCGCCGCCCGCGAGGAGGGCGTGGAAGGCCGGGGACCGGGGCGTCGAGCTTGCGGGCATGGCATCGTGGGCTTCCGTCATCCGTGCTGGGAGAGGTTCAGGAGGACGCCGCAGATCGCCAGGGTGACGACGAGCGACGATCCGCCATAGGAGATGAAGGGGAGCGGGATGCCCTTGGTCGGCAGGAGCGCGATGGCGACGCTGACGTTTAGAAGCGCCTGGATGACGAGGATGCCGGTGAAGCCCCAGGCCAGGTAGCGGCCGAAGGAGTCGGGCGCGCGCTGGCCGGCCAGGATGCCGCGCCAGGCGAGGACGCCGAAGAGGGCGACGACGGCGAGCGCGCCGATCATCCCCATCTCCTCGGCGACGATGGCGTAGATGAAGTCCGACTCGGGGTGGGGCAGGAAGTAGAGCTTCTGGATGCTCCGCCCCGGCCCCAGGCCGAGGACGCCGCCCGAGCCGACGGCGATCAGCGATTGCAGAGCCTGGAAGCCGGTCCCCAGGGGGTCGTGCTCGGGATCTAAGAAGGCGAAGAGCCGCGCCCGCCGGTAGGAGACCGAGATGACGAGGAACCACAGCATGGGGAGGGCCGCCGCGCCCACCCCCAGCACGTAGCGCCAGGAGAGGCCGGCTAAAAAGACCATGAGGAACGCCGTGGTGACGAG
>JAXDLD010000584.1:0-4175 GCA_034666805.1 Acidobacteriota bacterium | reverse complement strand
CCTGCGGATGGACCTGACGGTCGATCCCCCCTTCTCAGGGCTCCTCGACCGGGTGCGGCAGACGGCCCTCGCCGCCTTCGCGCACCAGGACTACCCCTTCCCCCTGCTCGCCGAGCGACTGCGGCCGGAGCGCGATCCCAGCCGCTCGCCCCTCTTCCAGGTGATGTTCGTCCTCCAGGCGCCCCAGAGCTCCGGGGAGGCCGCCGCCGCCGCCCTCGCCCTCCGCCGGCCGGGCGTCGAGCTCACTTTGGGTGGAGCGCTCGGTAGCGGGCTCGCCCTCACCTCGCTCCGTCTCCCGGAACGTTCGGCACCGTTCGACCTCACCCTGTCGGCGGCGGCGGCGGCGGGCACGGGCGGCGCGTCCGGGCTCGCCCTGGAGCTCCAGTACGGGACCGACCTCTTCGACTCGGTCACGGCGCGCCGCCTCCTCGGGCACCTCGGGAGCCTGCTCGCGGGCCTCGTGGCCGACCCGGGAGGAAGGGTGGCGAACCTGCCTCTCCTGGCGTCGGCCGAGCGGCAGCAGCTCTCGGCGGAGTGGAACGACACGGCCGCGTCCTACCCGTCGGAGGTCCCCCTCCAGACGCTCATCGCGTGGCAGGCGGAGCGGACGCCGGAGGCGGTGGCGGTGAGCTTCGGGGACGAGCGCCTCTCCTACCGTGAGCTGGCGCTGCGCTCCAACCGGCTGGCGCGCCACCTACAACGGCTGGGGGTGGGGCCGGAGGTGCGGGTGGGGATCTGCGCCGAGCGCTCGGCCGAGCTGATCTGGGGTCTCCTGGGCATCCTGGTGTCGGGCGGGGCCTACGTGCCGCTCGATCCCGGCGATCCGGCGGAACGCCTGGCCTATCTGGTAGCGGACTCGCGGGTCCCGGTGCTCCTGACCCAGGAGCGGCTCCTCGGCCGGTTGCCCGAGACGGGGGCGCAGAAGGTGCTGCTCGACGCGGCGGCCCTGGCACGCGAGGACGGGACTGCCGTCGCCAGCAGGGTGTTGCCGGAGAACCTGGCCTACGTGATCTACACCTCGGGCTCGACGGGCCGTCCGAAGGGGGCGATGAACAGCCACCGGGCGATCTCGAACCGGGTCCTGTGGATGCAGTCGGCCTACGGCCTGGGAGGGGAGGACCGGGTGCTGCAGAAGACCCCGGCGAGCTTCGACGTCTCGGTGTGGGAGTTCTTCTGGCCTCTCGCGACGGGCGCGGGCCTGGTGGTGGCCCGTCCGGGCGGGCACCGGGACAGCGTCTACCTGCTGGACCTGATTGCCCGGGAGGGGGTGACGACGCTGCACTTCGTGCCATCGCTGCTGCAGGTTTTCATGGAGGAGCCGGACCTCTCGGGCTGCGCCTCGCTCCGGCGGGTGATGACGAGCGGCGAGGCGCTGGCGCCGGAGCACCGGGAGCGCTTTCTGGCGCGCCTGGGCGCCGAGCTCCACAACCTCTACGGCCCGACCGAGGCGGCGGTGGACGTGACGTCCTGGCGCTGCCTGGAGGAGGGCGGGCGGCGGGAGGTGCCGATCGGCCGGCCGATCGGGAACCTTTCGATCCACCTCCTGGACCCGCTGCTGGACCAGGAATCGCGGCCGGTGCCGGTGGGAGTGCCCGGGCATCTTCACATCGCCGGCGTGGGCCTCGCCCGCGGCTACCTGGAGCGCCCGGACCTGACCGCCGACCGGTTCCGCCCCGACGGGATCTCCGGGGTACCCGGGGGGCGTCTCTACCGCACGGGGGACCTGGCCCGCCACCGGCCGGACGGCGCGGTGGAGTTCCTCGGCCGCCTCGACCACCAGGTGAAGCTGCGCGGCTTCCGCATCGAGCTGGGGGAGATCGAGACGGCTCTCCGCGAGCAGCCGGGGGTGGGAGGGGCGGTGGTGGTGCTCCGCGACTTCGGTCCGGGGGACCGGCGGCTGGTGGCCTACGTCGTACCTCGGCGGCCTGCCGAGGTCCGGGTCGAGGCTCTGCGGGGAGGGCTGCTTTCCCGGCTGCCCGAGCCCATGGTGCCGGTGACGTGGGTGATCCTCGACTCGCTGCCGCTCACCGCGAGCGGGAAGGTGGACCGCCGCGCCCTACCGGCGCCGCTGGTGTCCACACCGTCGCCGGCGGCTCCCCGTACTCCGGTCGAGGAGCGTCTGGCGAGCCTGTGGAGCGAGCTCCTGGGCGGTGGCCCGGTCGGAGCTCACGACAGCTTCTTCGAGCGGGGCGGGAGCTCGCTCAAGGCCACCCAGCTGCGTTCGCGCATCCGCACCGTCTTCGGGGTCGACCTGCCACTCGCCACCTTCTTCGCGGCGACCACGGTCGCCGCCCAGGCGGAGCGGATCGAGCGGGCCGAGCACCCGCCGGGCGCGCCGAGTCCGCCAATATCGCCCGTGCTCCCGACCGCGACGACCGGAGAGGGGCTTCCCCTCTCCTCGTCGCAGATGCGCCTGTGGCTGGTCGACCAGATGGAGCTGGGGAGCCCCTTCTACAACATCGCCGGCGCCGTTCGCCTGACCGGACCGCTCCAGCCGGGCGTCGCCGGCTTGGCCTTGGCCGAGATCGTGCGCCGGCATGAGGTCCTCCGCACGTCGTTCGTCGTCCGGGACGGCCATCCGGCGCAGCTCGTGGAGAGCACGTGGCGCCTGCCGCTCCCCATGATCGACCTCCGAGGCCTGCCGGCGCTCCGCCGCGAGGAGCAGGCCCGGCGGCTCGCCGTGGAGGGGGCGGGGCAGCCGTTCGACCTGGCCCGCGCGCCCCTCCTGCGCTGCCGGCTGTTGCGGCTGGCGGCGGAGGAGCACGTCCTGACCTGCACGGTCCATCACATCGTCTCCGATTGGGGTTCGTTGGCCGTCCTCGTCCGCGAGCTCGCGGTCCTCTACGAGGCCCTTGCTTCAGGGCGCCCTTCGCCTCTGCCCGAGCTCCCCCTCCAGTACCGCGACTTCGCGCTCCGCCAGCGCGAGCAGGCGGCCAGCACCCTGGAGGACGAGCTCGCGTACTGGAGAGAACGGCTGGCCGGTGCCGCGGGCTTCCTGAGGCTCCCGATCGATCGTCCGCGCCCTGCCCGCGGCAGCTACCGCGGACGCGAGTTGGCGTTCGCGTTGAACGGCCAGGTTACGGAGGCCTTGCGCAGCCTGGGAGCGAGCGAGAGCTGCACCCTGTTCATGGTCCTGGTCACCGGCTTTCAAGCCCTCCTGCGCTATTACACCCGGCAGGACGACATCGTGCTGAGCGCTCCCCTGACCAGCCGCGACGGCGCCGAGACCGAGGGGCTGATCGGCTTCTTCGTCGACACGCTCCTCCTGCGCACCGACCTGGGGGGAGATCCGAGCTTCCGCGGGCTTCTGGCGCGGGTGCGCGCGACGATCCTGGGCGCTTACGCCCATCGCAACGCCCCCTTGGAACGGGTCATGGAGGAGGTCGCGCCGGTAAGGAGCGCGGGCCACGACCCATTCCTCCAGGTGGGGGTAAACTTCCTCGACCTCGGCCAGGTCGCCATGCCCGAGGCCGGAGGTCTCGGTTTCCGCCCGTTCGACTTCGAGGTCGGCAACGCCCAGTTCGAGCTCAACCTGCTCCTGGACGACGCCCCGTCCGGATTGCGCGGGAAATTCAACTATAAGACCGAGCTGTTCGAGCGGGAGACCATCGCGGCGATGGCGGACCGCTTCTGCCAGCTCCTCACGCGGGTGGCGGCCCTGCCCGACGCGCGGCTCAACGAGATCGAGGAGGAGCTGACCCGGGAGGACGAAAGCCGGCGGCTCGCCCAGCATGGAGAGCTGCGGCAGTCCGCTCGGCTCAGCCTGCGCGCGACGCGGCGGCAGGTGAAGAGCGCCGGCGGTTGACCGCGGGGCGTCAGGGAAGAGAGGCGACAGGCATGGAACACGATCCCAACGATCTCATCGAGGGCTTCCGGCTTTCCCCGCAGCAGGAGCACCTCTGGACTCTGGCGGCGGGAGAGGAGAGTGGGGTCTATCGCGTGACGGGCGTTGTACGGGTTGAGGGCGACCTCGCCCCGGCGGTCCTCGAACGGGCCCTGCGTCGGATCGTCGCGCGGCACGAGATCCTGCGCACCCGCTTCCGGGCGGTCCCCGGTATGGCGCTCCCTCTCCAGGTCATCGCGGAGGAGAGCGGGCCGCCGATCCGGCACCGCGACTTCTCCGAGCTGGCCGGGCCGGCCGGCGCCGACCAAGCCGAGAGAGTGGAGGCCCTCTG
>JAXDLD010000583.1:0-5997 GCA_034666805.1 Acidobacteriota bacterium | reverse complement strand
CAACGGGTGGCGGTCGGCATCGCGGGCTTCCTGGTCGGGGCCTGGCTGGCGGCCGGCTTCCTGGGGATCCATGTCGCCGACGTCGGGCTCCAAGCCCATGGGGTCCATGCCGTGTCGACCAGCCCGGGGGCCCATCCGTGGGTGCTGGCCGTGGTCCTCCTCGCCGGTATCCTGGCGGCGGTCCTCGCCCTGCGACTCTTCGACTTCGCCCTGATCGCCCTCTCTTCGCTCGCCGGGGCCGGCCTGATCGTCGACGCCGCCCACTGGGCCGAGCCCTCGCGGCCTATTTTGCTCGTCGTCCTGGCGCTGGCGGGGATCGCCATCCAGGCCGGCTGGACGGGACGGCGGGCGCGAGCCCGGGAGAGATGAGTGAAAAGGGCCCACCTCAGGATGTCATCCTGAGGGAGCCCTGGTGACCGCAGGATCTGGGCGGGGGTGCTGCCGGCGCCTAGTTGGAGGGGTCGCCCGAAAGGTCCTCCAGGACCTCCAGGTAGCCCTTGCCGTCGAGGCTCGCGAGCTCGACCCTGCTGTGGAAGCGGACCTTGACGTAGTCGAGGGTCAGCTCGCCCACGAGCTTCAAGGTCCCGGTCCCCTTCTCCCAGTCGGCGCCGGAGAGGTCGCTCTTCTCCTTGTCGATGGGGAAGCCGAGCTCCGTCCCGCCCCGGGTGTGGATGAACTTCAAGTGGACGTAGTTGCGGTCGACGGCGGCCTTGAAGTAATGCAGATTGCGCTCGGGCCTCGTGCTCACCTCGATGTCCTGCTCTTCAGTCAAGCGGCGTACCAGATCGTTCACGGTCTGCTCCTCCTGCTATACAAGTCCACGTAGGGTCCAAGTGGGTGCCGCTTCCGAGCGGCGCGCGCGCATCTTAGCAAAGCGCCTTCGGCGACACACCATACCTCGTTTCCTTACTTCAGCGCTTCTTCCGGCTTTGCAGGGCCTTCAGGGCGTCGATCGGCCGGCGGTCGGGGGCCATCATCCGGATCGCCCGCTGCAGGTGGCCCTCGGACTCCTGGAAGTTGCCCAGCTCGCGGTGGATCTCGCCCAGGTAGAAGACGGCGATGCCGCACTTGGGGTCGATCCGCAACGCCTCGTCGAGGTCGGCCAGGGCCTGGCGGGAGGCCGTGCCGGGGGAGCTCTGGAAACGCGACCAGGCGAGCTCGGCCCGGTAGAGGCCGTTCTGGGGATCGCAGTCCGAGGCGAACTCCAGGAGGAGGACCGCCTCCCGGAACTTGCCGGCGTCCATGGCGGCCCGCCCCTTCCTGTACTGGACCTCGGGGTCCAGGAGGTCGGTCTTGATGCCGAAGCTCGCCGGCTTCTTCGCCCGCTCCTCGCGGAGGGTCTTGCGGCGGAAGAGGAGGGTCTCGCGCTGCTCGCGGTCGGCGAGCTGGCCATAGGCCTTGGCGCCGGCGAGGAAGAGGTCGCGCGCCTTCTCCTCTAAGCCGGCGAGCGGTCCGGCGAACTTCCAGGGGGCGAAGCGGGCGGCGAAGGCGAGGAAGCGCTCCTCGATCGCCGGCTGGAGCGCGTCGTCCGCGACCCCCAGGAGATCGAAGGGGTCCTGCTTTCGATAGGAGAGGTAGGCCTGCATGACCTCGTTGCCCAGCCGCTCGATGTCGACGGGTGCCACGGGTGCTGCGGCCGCCAGAACCGCTGGAGCCGGGAAGGCGGCCCCTATCGGAGCCATTGGAGGCATGGGGGCCGCTGGCACCGCGGGGGTCACGGGCACGACGGCGGGGGTTGGTGCCACGACCGGAACCGCATACGTCCCCGTGGCGGCACCGGCCGGGCGGGCGGGGAGCCGGTCGGCGGTGACGACGACGCCGATCACGGCGAGCGCATAGAGGAGGCGGGTGATCTCGTCGTAGGAGAGCCCGGTGGCCGCGAGCTCGTCCAGGCGGGGGCGCGGGGCGAGGGCGTCGGTCAGCAGAGTCTGCCGGGAGTTGAGCCGCAGCTCGGCTAAGGGGAACGGCGGCGAGGGGTGGAGGGCCAGGCGCTTGCCCACCAGCGGCCCGACGGCGGCGTCGACCTCCGGCTGCGGCGCGAAGCGGGTGATCCCGGTAACGACGAGCTGCGGCACCTTGACCTTGAGAGAGGACTCCGGCTGGAGCGCGTCGGGAAGGATCCGGAACTCCCCCTCGCTCCAGGTGAAGAGGTCGAAGAGCTTCTTCGCCAGATTCTGCTGCAGGAGCTTGAAGAGCTCGACGGGAGAGACGAGCCCCTGCTCGACCAGCACCTCGCCCAACGGCACGCCGCGCGCGGCGGACCGCCCCAGGCAGGTGGTGAAGTCGAGCTCGGTGAGCTTGCCCGCGGCCATCATGTAGCGGCCCAGGGTCTCGTTGGCGAGGTTCGACCGGCAGTCGACCGGCACCCCCGCTTCGAGGACGATCTTCTTGCTCACCTGGCGCCGGCCCAGCTCGAGCACCAGGGTGCGCTCGTGCACCGCCAGGGCATGGAGAAGGACGCCGAAGGGGACCTCGGCCAGGGTCCCTCCGGAACGGCGCGAGATGTCCGAGAGCTGCTCGCCGGTAGGTATCACCGGGGACCTCCTCTATGCTAGGCGCGACTGCCGCGTAGATATTGGTAGCAGAGTATACCTGTACCGGCGGGGGCGACCCTCAAGGAGAGCATGACGTGAGCACCGAACCCGAGTTCCAGCCATCCGCCGCCGAGCGCGCGATCGCCCATGCCCGGCAGACCATGAGCCAGTCCGCCCTGCGCGAGGTCCTGGGAATGGCGTCCCGCCCCGGGGTGCTGTCGTTCGCCGTCGGCCTGCCGGGGACCGCGCTCTTCCCGGTCGCCGGGCTCGCCCGGGCCGCCGCCGAGCTCCTCGCCTCCGACCGGCTGGCGCTCCAGTACGGCATCCCCTATTCGCCGCTCAAGGCCCAGATCGTCGAGCTGATGCGGATGCGCGGCGTCACCTGCGGCCCGGAGCAGGTCTTCCTGACCTCCGGCTCCCAGCAGGCGATGGACCTCCTGGCCCGCCTCCTCCTGGTCCCCGGCGGCCGGGTGATGCTCGAGCGGACGGTCTACGACGGCATGCAGATGGCCATCAAGCGGCTGGAGCCGGAGATCCTCTCCGTGCCGACCGACCTCGATACCGGGATCGATGCCGACGCCGTCGAGCGCCACCTCGAGGCGGGTCCCGCCCCGGCCTTCCTCTATCTCATCACCGACGGCCACAACCCCCTGGGGGTGAGCCTCCCGCAGGAGAAGCGGCAGCGCCTGGCCGCCCTCGCCCGGCGCCACCGGATGCCGATCCTGGAGGACGACGCCTACGGCTTCCTCTACTACGGGGAGAGCCCGGCGCCGCCGCTGCGGGCGATCGAGGACGAGTGGGTCTTCTACCTGGGCTCGTTCTCGAAGATCCTCGCCCCCGGCCTCCGGGCGGGATGGATGGTCGTCCCTGAGCCCCTGGTGGGGACGATCGCGGCCCTGAAGCACTCGGCCGACCTGGACACCCCGAGCTTCAGCCAGCGGGTGATCTCGACCTACCTGGACTCCGGGGACCTCCCCGCTCACCTCGCGATGCTGCGCGGCGAGTACCGGAGCCGCCGCGACGCCCTCTTGGCGGCCCTCGACCGCCGGCTCGCCGGGGCCGTGCGCTGGAACCGCCCCACCGCCGGGATGTTCGTCTGGGTCGAACTGCCGGAGGGGATCGACACCGCGCAGCTGGTGCGGACGGCGATCGAGGACTACGACGTGGCCTTCAGCCCGGGGATCGCCTTCGCCGTCCGCGGCAGCCGCCACGCCAGCCACTGCATGCGGCTGGCGTTCGCCAACAACACCCCCGAGGAGATCGAGGAAGGGATCGAGCGCCTGGCGCGGGTGATCGATCGGGTGGTCCGCTGATGGAGGCTCCCTTGCTCAAGTACCCTTTCTCGGAGGTCCGTTCGCTCTGGCTCGACGGCGGCCTGGTCCCGTTCGCGGAGGCCAAGATCCACATCCTCGCCCACACCCTGCACTACGGCTCCGGGGTGTTCGAGGGCATCCGTTCGTACAAGACGCCAGAGGGTACGGCGATCTTCCGCCTCCGCGAGCACGTGGAGCGGCTCTTCGATTCGGCGAAGACTCTGCGCATCGAGCTCCCCTACACGGTCGACGAGCTGTGCGGCGCGGTGGTCGAGACCGTGCGGGACAACGAGCTGGGCGACAGCTACATCCGGCCGATCGTCTTCCGCGGCTTCGGCTCGCTCTTCGTCAATCCGCGCCTCTCCCCGCTCTCGGTCGCCATCGCCGCCTGGCCCACCCGCCCCGGGCGCTACCTGGGGGAGGGCAGCCAGGAGAACGGCATCGAGGCCTGCGTGTCGAGCTGGCGGCGACTGTCGCCGGGGTCGCTGCCGCCCCTTGCCAAGGCGACCGCCAACTACTTGAATTCTCAACTCATCAAGATGGAGGCGGAGGAGAACGGCTACAACGAGGGGATCGGCCTCGACGAGCACGGCGACGTCTGCGAGGGGTCGGCCGAGAACGTCTTCCTGGTCCAGGACGGGGTCCTCCTCACCCCATCGCTCGCCGGCGCCATCCTCGCCGGGATCACCCGCGACGCCGTGCTGACCCTCGCCCGCGACCTCGGCATCGAAACGCGGGAAGAGGGCGTCCCGCGGAGCCTTCTCTACATCTGCGACGAGCTCTTCTTGACCGGCACCTCGGTCGAGGTCGCGCCCGTCCGCGCCGTCGACCGCATCCCGGTCGGAGCGGGAAGGCCCGGCGAGATCACCCGCCGGCTCCAGACCGAGCTCTTAGGGATCGCGCGCGGGGAGCAGCCGGACCGGCATGGGTGGTTGACGCCGGTGTAGGGGCGAACGGCCGGATCGACTCCTCCGTTCAACCCCCCGCGACCCCGACCTCCATCTCCACCTCGGCGCGGATCCATTCGAGGATCTTCTCCTCCGGGACGCTGCGGTGCGTCCGCTCCGCCTCGCGCTTCACCCGGTCGAGCACGCTCTTCCTCGCCGCCTCCGGCAGGGGGAGCCCGGCGCGCTCGGCGAGGGCGGCGATCCCCTGGGTGCCGGAGTGCTTGCCGAAGACGATCTCGTGCTGGCGGCCGACCATCTCCGGCGGATAGGTCTGGTAGCACTCGCGGTTGGCCAGCATCCCGGCGACGTGGATGCCCGACTCGTGGGTGAAGCTGTAGCGGCCGGTGACCGGTTTGTGCGGTATGGGCTCCGTGCCGCAGGCCCGGTGCACGAGGAGGGACAGATCGTGCAGCCGGTCGAGCCGAAGCCCGAGGTCGCGGCCGTACTTGAGCTTCAGGACGAGGGCGAGCTCCTCCAGGCAGGTGTTCCCGGTCCGCTCGCCCACCCCGTTGACGGTCACGTGCACCCCGGAGGCCCCCCCCTCGAGGGCGGCCAGGGTATTGGCGAGAGCGAGCCCCAGGTCGTTGTGGAAGTGGGCGATCAGGGGCACCGGGAAGAGCGCCTTGAAGAAGGTGAAGAGGCGCGCGGTCGAGGTGGGGGTCAAGGCTCCCAGGGTGTCGGGGAAGGTGAGCTGGTCGGCCCCGGCCTCGACCGCGGCCTGGTAGAAGCGCAAGAGGCGCGGCAGCGGCGTGCGGCTGAAGTCCTCGACCCCGAAGGCGACGAGGGCGCCGCGCTCCTTGGCGTAGCCCACGGAGGACTGGATCTTGTCGATCCCCTGCCCCTCGGTCAGCCGCAGCTTGTCGGCGAGGTGCGAGTCCGAGCCGCCGAGGAAGAGCGAGACCAGCTCGCAGCCGCAGTCGACCGCCGCGTCGATGTCGCCCGGCACCATCCGCGCGAGCGCCGCGATCCGCGCTTTGAGTCCCGCCCGGGTGACCCGGAGGACCGTCTCCCGCTCCTCGGCGGAGACCGCCGGGAAGCCGGCGCTGATCCAGTGCACGCCGGCCTCGTCGAGCGCGTGGGCGATGGCGAGCTTCTCCTCGACGCTGAAGACGACCCCCGGCGTCTGCTCGCCCTCGCGGAGAGTGGTGTCCAGGATCTCGATCGGCTGCTCGATCCGCCCCTCGAACGCTCCGGTGAGGACGT
>JAXDLD010000582.1:0-3264 GCA_034666805.1 Acidobacteriota bacterium | reverse complement strand
GCGCGGCCGAAGTAGAGCAGGCCGAAGACCCCGCCCACCACCCCGATGAGGACGAGGAGGAGCAGGACCCGGAGCCAGGTGACGTTCCCTCTTCTCGGTTTAATCGGCATCGCGGCTCATTCTATGGTGGGCCGGGAGCCGGCCGGCCGGCTGTCCAGGAGCCGGAGCGCGGGGCCGCCGGTGTAGGCGTCCTTCTCCAGGTAGCCCAGCACCTCGAAGCGCCCGGCTAAAGAGGCGGCGCGCGCCTGCCAGCCCCAGCCCACCAGCTCGACGCCCGCACCGTCGTCCCCCCGCGCGCGGGCCGCCAGGTGGCCGTTGCCGAAAAGCCGGGGCGAGCCGGCGAGGACGAGCGGCCCGGTGCGCACGAGGGGCCGGGCGTTGCCCTGGCCGTGCGGCTCCAGGCAGGCGAGCTCGGCGAGCAGCCGGGGCCCGATCTCGCTCGGCTCGACCGCGACCTCGTACTCGTGCCGGCGGGCGAGGCGCTCGGCCGGCCACTCCGCCGCCGCCCCCTCCCACTCCGCCCGCAGCTCTTCGAGCCCCGCGAGCCGCACCGTCAGTCCCACCGCCTGGGCGTGGCCGCCGAAGCGCTCCATCCGGGCGCCCCAGCGGGAGAGGAAGCCGTGCAGCTCGATCCCCGGGATGCTCCTGCCCGAGCCGGTCGCCATCTCCCCCTTCTCCCCATCGACCGCGAGGAGCAGGGCCGGACGGTTGAAATCGCGCGCCAGCCTCCCAGCAGCCACCCCCACGACCCCCTTGTGCCAGCCGCTCTTCCAGACCACGATCAGCGGCGGCAGGGGCGAGCGGGCGGCGACCATCGCCGTCGCCTCCTCAACGACCCGCATCTCCTCGGCCTGCCGCTGCCGGTTCCAGGCGTCGAGGCCGAGGGCGAGGATATCGGCCCGCTTGGCGTCGCGGGTCAGGAGCAGCTCCAGGGCCTGCTCCGGGGTGTCCAGGCGGCCGGCGGCGTTGATCCGGGGCCCGAGCCGAAAGCCGACGTCGGCGGCGGTGAAGGGCGGCTTCATGCCGGCCTGGCGGATGAGCGCCTTCAGTCCCTCCGAGCGGGTGCGCGGGAGAGCGGCGAGACCGAGGGCGGCGATCACCCGGTTCTCGCCGTGGAGGGGGACGAGGTCGGCGATGGTGCCCAGGCAGGCGATGCGGAGAAGGGCATCGAGATCGACCTTGCGGCCCGAGGCCTGGAGCAGGGCGAGAGCGAGCTTGAGCGCCAGGCCCACCGCTGCCAGATCGGGGAAGGGGTAGGAGCAGTGGGCCTGGCGCGGGTTGATCTGGAGGACGGAGGGGGGCAGCTCGCAGCCGGGGATGTGATGGTCGGTCACCAGCACTTCGATGCCGCAGGCGAGTGCCGCAAGGGCGGCGGCGGCCGAGGAGCTGCCGCAGTCGGCGGTGACGATCAGCCGGCAGCCGGCGGCCCGGGCGCGCTCGACGTGGAGCGGCTGGAAGCCGTAGCCCTCCTCCAGCCGGTGCGGGAGGATGGGCCGGGCCTTGATCCCGCAGGCGCCGAAGGCGGCCAGGAGAAGGGCGGTCGAGGTGACCCCGTCGACGTCGTAGTCGCCGACGACCGCGACCTCCTCGCCGCGGTCCTTGGCGGTCCGCAGGCGGGCCACGGCGGCGTCCATCCCGGCGAGGAGGAAGGGATCGAGGAGCTGATCGGCGGAAGGGTGGAGATAGCGCGCGGCCCCGGCCGGATCGGTCACCCCGCGGCGGGCGAGGAGGGCGGCCAGGCGCGGCGATACGCTGTCTCCGAGGAGAGCCGCGGCGGCTTCGGGCACCGGCGCCGGCACCCAGGTCGCGCCAGCCGGAGGGGTCCCGGGGAGGGCGGGCTCGGGGCTCGCGAGGGGGGCCGGATCGGGGGCCGCGAGGGGGGCCAGGGCGCTACCCTTCGTCGTAGACCCCGAGCGAGCGGAACCTCTGGTAGCGCTGTGCCACCAGCTCGTCCGGGCGCAGGCGCTCGAGATCGCCGAGCGCCGCCTGGATGCGCTCCCCCACCCGGCGACAGGTCTCGGCGGGATCGGTGTGGGCGCCCCCCTGGGGCTCGGGGATGATCTCGTCCACCACCCCCATCTCCAGGAGGTCGGGGGCGGTCAGCTTCATGGCCTCGGCGGCCTCCGCCTTGCGTTCCTGGTCCTTCCAGAGGATGGCGGCGCAGCCCTCGGGCGAGATCACCGAGTAGGTGGCGTACTCCAGAACGAAGACCCGGTCGCCCACCCCGAGGGCGAGAGCGCCGCCGCTCCCCCCCTCGCCGGTGACGGTGACGACGATTGGCACTTCGAGGGCGGCCATCTCGAGGAGGTTGCGGGCTACCGCCTCGGCCTGGCCGCGCTCCTCGGCGTCGATGCCCGGCGAGGCGCCGGCAGTGTCGATGAAGGTCAGGACCGGCAGGCCGAATTTCTCGGCCAGTTTCATCACCCGGAGGGCCTTCCGGTAGCCCTCCGGCCGCGGCTGGCCGAAGTTGCGGCGGATGCGCTCCTTGGTGTCGCGCCCCTTCTCGTGGCCGATGACGGCGACGCTCCGCCCCTGGAAGGTCGCGAAGCCGGCGACGATCGCCGGGTCGTCGCCGAAGCCGCGGTCGCCATGGAGCTCGATCCAGTCGCTCATGAGGTACTGGACGTAGTCGAGCGTATAGGGCCGGTCGGCATGGCGGGCGACGAGAGTCTTCTGCCAGCGGTCGAGGCTGCCATAGACCTCGGAGGTGCTCTTCTTCAAGGAAGCGCGCAGGCGCTCGATCTCCCGCTCCTGGCCGCTGCCGGCGGGGTAGCCTTCGAGCTCCTCGATCCGGCGGCGGAGCTCGTTTAACGGTTCATCGAAGTGGGACTCGGCGGTCTGCATGTCGAACGGCACGGTAGCAAAGCGGGCGGAGGAGGTCAACGAGAGGCCAATGTCGGCGCGCCGACATCCCTTCAAGCGGTGGTTGAGGGTCGATGCCCTTCCCACTCTTCGGTATAAGATTCAGGGGACCCTTTTGGACCTCGTTTTCTTCGCCGACTGCGCGGCGTTGGTTCGTGCAGCATTCGCTGCACAGGAGGTTGGAAGCATGACGACAAGGAGTAGGAACACTCGATGGCATGGGTACTTGGGGAGGGTAGTTGCCCTCCTCGCCCTGCTCGTGGTGGCCGCCGGACCCGGCTACGGCGCGGCGGTCAAAGTGACCTTGAGCGGCGACGTGCACGAGACGCCGTTGTCGGGTTTCAAGGGGTCGGCGTTTTCCGTCCCCCAGGACGACAGCACGTCCAAGGCGGTCTTCGGCGT
>JAXDLD010000581.1:0-16763 GCA_034666805.1 Acidobacteriota bacterium | reverse complement strand
GGTCTCCAGGCGAGCCTGCGCCAACTGCGCCTCCCAGGGAGCCGCGAAGGTCGCGACCGTCACGAGCATCTCGTACTGCACCGGCTGCATCGTCCCACAAAACGCCAGGGGAGCGCACTCTCTTCCCGCCTCAGGGCGGCTTCAGGGCGCCAGCGGTCCTGCCATGTGCCAGAGCGCCGCCAAGCCCCAGTAGAGAGCGAGGAAGAAGAGGCCGGTGGCGAGCGCCCCCCAGAGGCCGGCGGCCCGGCCCCGCAGGCTCGCCAGGGCGAGGTAGGCCCCGATCATGGCGAGGAGCGAGAAGACGGCGTAGAGGAGGATCGAGCCCAGGGCTTCCATCGCTCAAGGGCCGGTCAGCCGCGAGGGTAGAAGACCTCGGCCTTCCGCGCCATCTCGCGGAGGAGAGGGGCGGGCTCCAGCCGTTTCCCGTAACGGGCGGCGTAGGCGTCGAGCCGTTCGACCACGGTCCCCAGGCCTAAGCGGTCCGCCTCGCGGAGGAGGCCGCCGCGGAAAGGGGGGAAGCCGAAGCCGAAGATGACCCCGATGTCGACGTCCGCCGGGTCGGTGATGATCCCCTCGGCGATGCAGCGCGCCGTCTCGTTCAACATCTGGAAGACGCAGCGCTCGACGATCTCGCGATCGGGGATCGATCCCGGCTTGGCCTCCTTCCAGCCGAGCCGGGCGTAGACCTCGGGGTCCACCTTCTTGCCCTCCTTGGGGTCGTCGCCATAGAGATAGAAGCCGCGCCCGGCCTTGCGGCCCAGCCGGCCGTCCGCGATCAGGCGCGCGATGACCGGCGACGGCTCGACCCTCTCGCCGAAGGACTCGGCCATGATCGCCGAGACGTGCTGGCCGATGTCGAGCCCCACCTCGTCCATCAAGGCGAACGGTCCCACCGGCCAGCCCCAGCGGGTCATGGCGGCGTCGACCTGCTCGATCCGCGCCCCGTCCATGAGGATGTGGGTGGCCTCGTTCAGGAAGGGCGCCAGCACCCGGGTGGTGAAGAAACCCGGGCCGTCGTTGACGACGATCACCGTCTTCCCCATCTTGCGGCCGGCGGCGACCGCGGTGGCGAGCGCCGTGGCGGAGGTCCCGGGGTGGCGGATGACCTCCAGGAGCGGCATCTTGGCGACCGGGCTGAAGAAGTGCATGCCGACGACGCTCTCCGGCGCCCGGCTCGCCTCGGCCAGGCGGGCGATGGGGATCGTCGAGGTGTTCGAGGCGAAGACCAGCCGGCCGGAAGCCGCCGCCTCGGTCTCCCGGATCACCTGGCGCTTGATCTCCAGATCCTCGAAGACCGCCTCGATCGCCAGGTCGACCCGCCCAAAGCCCTCGTAGGCGTCGGTGCCGTGCAGGCGGGCCATGGCGAGCTTGACGTCCGGCTCCTTCATGCGGCGGCGCTTCTGGAGCTCGCCGAAGCGCTGGGCCGCCATCTTCATCCCCCGGGCGACCGAGGGGAGATCCTTGTCTTTGAGGATCACCGGCACCCCGCGCTCGGCCAGCACCTGGGCGATCCCGGCGCCCATGAACCCGGCGCCCAAAACGGCGACCGTGCCGAGCTCGTGCGCCCCCTTGGCCAGGCGGGCGGCGCGAGCCTCGACCTCGTTCTTCATGAAGAAGACCGCCATCAGGTTCTTGGCGGTCTCGGAGACCACCAGCTCGGAGAAGGCCCCGGCCTCCAAGTCGAGGGCGCGGCGCAGCGGGAGGCCGAGGCCCTCGCGGACGATGTCGATGGCGACGAGCGGCGCCGGGTAGTGGCCGCCGGTCTTCGCCAGCACCCCGGCCTTCGCCTTGTCCCACACCAGCTTGCCGGCGACGAGCGGGGTCTTGGCCAGGAGGTCGCCGGTCCGGGAGGCGAAGGTCTTCCCCTCCGCCCTCTGCTTTTCGATCCCCTTCCTCGCCGGACCCTTGAGGGCGAGGAGGCGGAGGGCCGCCTGGCGGAGGTCGGTCGGGTGGCAGGTGGCGTCGACCAGGCTCAGCTTCTTCGCCCGCCGGGCGTCGAGCTGCTTGCCGGTGAGGATGAGGTCGAGAGCGTCCGGCACTCCGATCAGGCGCGGCAGGCGCTGGGTGCCGCCGAGGCCGGGGATCAGGCCGAGCTGCACCTCGGGGAGGCCGAGCTTGGTCTTCGGGTTCTCGGTCGCGGCCCGGAAGCGGCAGGCGAGAGCCAACTCGAGGCCGCCCCCCAGGCAGGCGCCGTGGATGGCGGCGACGGTGGGGAAGGGGAGCTTCTCGAAGCGCAGGAGGAGGTCGTGGCCGCGGGCGAGGAGAGCGAGCACCTCGTCTTTCGACTGGGCGGCGAGCAGCTCCTCGATGTCCGCCCCGGCGACGAAGCCGTCCGGCTTGCCGGAGAGCACGACGAGCCCCTTGGGGCGCTCCCGTTCGAGCTCGGCGACCCGCTCCCCGAACCAGGCGAAGAGGCGGGAGGAGAGGGTGTTGACCTTCTTCCCCGGGTCGTCGAGGACCAGCCAGGCGATCCCCTCCGCGTACGACAGGCTTCCCGGTGCCGGCTCGTGCTGCTGCGCTTCGGCTGCCATCCCCCTGCTCCTTCCCCGCGGCGGTTCCGCTCCGCGGCATTCGCATCGGTCGCATCGTAGGGAGCGATGCCGCGGTGTGTCAAGAAAGGTCTATGGTATAATCGCATTTCTCAGGTACAGAGGAGGAGGGGAGGACGTCATGGAGAGAGGTCGCGTGGATTCCCGCAGGCTTCGGAGTGTGGTCTTCACCCTGGCCGTCGGGCTGGCTGTCCCCCTGGTTGCAGCGGCTGCGCCCTCCCCGCCCCCGACGAAGGTTGGGCCGGAGATCCAGGTCAACAGCTTTAGCAAGGGCAACCAGCTCGATCCGGCGGTGGCCGCCGGCGGCGACGGCAGCTTCGACGTCGTCTGGGAGAGCGACGCCGTCGCTCCGGACCACGGTCCGGGCCTCTACGGCCGCCACTTCGACCCCGCGGGGCAACCCGGCCCCGAGTTTCGGATCGACTCCGGGAACGTGCTCTTCTCCCTCCCCGGCCGGGTGGCGGCCGACCGTGCCGGCAACTTCGTCGTCGCCTGGGCGGCCCACGGCAACCCGGACGGCTCGAACGCGGTGATCGCCGTGCGCCGCTTCGACAGGACCGGGGCCCCCCTGGGCGGCGAGATCCCGGTCAGCACCTCGGTCTGGCCCGTCCACGCCGCCGCCGACGTGGCCATGGACCCGTCGGGCGGCTTCGTCGTCAGCTGGGCGGTGGGCGACCTCACCGCCCAGGGAGCGGTCCTGGCCCGGCTCTACGACGCCCAGGGCCAGCCGCGCTCTCCCGAGATCACCGTCAGCGAGGGGATCGACGCCATCGGCGGGACCCGGGTCGCGATCGACCCCCGGGGCGGCTTCCTCGTCGCCTGGGACCAGGCACGGCAGTTCGTCAGCACCCGCTTCTACGTCCGCCGCTTCGACGCCCAGGGAGCCCCGCGGGAGGCGCCGATCCTGGTCGCCGACAGCCAGGGCTTCCGTTTCAGGCGCCAGGGCATCGTCTTCCCCGTCCCCGCCCCGGACGGCACCTTCGCCGTCCTCTGGAAGGGCTACTCCCCCTCCATCCCGGCCCAGCCGTCGGGCCTCTTCGCCCAGCGCTTTGACGCCACCGGCGCGCGGGGGGACCTGGTCTCGCTCCACGGGCCCTTCATCTTCGACGACCCGCCCGCGGTCGCCCCGGACCCCACGGGCGGCGGGCTCGTCGCCTGGTCGGACCTCGCCGCCGACCAGACCCTGGATGTCTACGCCCGGTCTTTCGACGCCTCCTGGCAGCCGCGGGGCGAGGCGTTCACGCTCAACACCTTCACGTCGCTCACCCAGATGCAGCCGGCCCTCGCCTCCTCTCCCGCCGGCAACTTCTTCGCCGCCTGGGCGAGCGGACAGGCCCCGCCCCCGTTTGGACCCTTCAACCTGGGGAACCAGGACGGCGACCAGTTCGGCGTCTTCGGCCAGCGCCTCACGGTCCCCCTCGCTCCGTCGGTCGACGACTCCCACCTCTCCCTCTTGGGCGGCCGCTTCCGGCTCACGGTGGCCTGGAACGACCCGCACGGCCCGTTGGGGACCGGGATCGGCCACGCCGTCCCCCTTACCGGCGACACCGGAGCGTTCTGGTTCTTCGACCCGGCGAACGTCGAGCTGATCGTCAAGCTGCTCGACGGGCGCGGGATCAACGGCAAGTTCTGGGTCTTCTACGGCGCTCTCTCGGACGTCGCCTACGACCTGACGGTGACCGACACCACGACGGGCGAGCAGCGCGTCTACCACAACCCGGCGCTCACCCTGGCGAGCCAGGCCGACACGTCGGCGTTCCCCCTGGGGGCGAAGCTCCTCGCCTCGAACCAGCCGGGTGAGGCCCCCCAGACGGTCACGGAGAGTTTCGCCCGGGCCCTGCCCGCCGCCTCGACCTCCGCCGCCATCTGCGGGCCGGACCCGGCGGCACTCTGCCTCCAGGGGGCCCGCTTCACGGTCGCGGTCGCCTTCACCGATCCGCGGACGGGCGCCTCCGGCACGGCCACCGCCGTCCCCTTGAGCCCGGAGTCCGGCTACTTCTGGTTCTTCGGTCCGGCGAACGTCGAGCTGGTGGTCAAGGTGCTCGACGGCCGTTCGCTGAACGGCAACTTCTGGGTGCTCTACGGAGCGCTCTCGGACGTCGACTACACGATCACGGTGACCGACGTCTCGACCGGCCGCCAGCGGACCTACCACAACCCCCTGCACACCCTGGCGAGCCGCGCCGATACCACGGCGTTCTCCGACGTGCGATGAGACGATCTCCTCCGCCTCGCTTCCCGGGGCAGCGGCCCCTTCGAGGCCCCCTCCTGTCAGGACCTGTAAAACTTCTACGCCACCGCAGGCCATCTCTGGACAGAGCGGCGAAGGACCTGGTATAAGGAGGTCTTCAGTATCTAGATCGCCAGCTTAGGGTTGTCTGCACGGTGGGGGCGATGCGGAGTGCAGCAGGGAGGTAGGCGTTTCCTATCTTCCGGCTCAGGCCCGGGATGGCCGCGCGTGCCACCGGTCCCTGCCTCCGAGCAACTCGCCATTCCTGCGGCATCCCCGCCCCGGCCTTCGCCGAAAAGCCGAGCCACGACCTTCCCTCAAAGGGTGACCCCATGAAACGCACTCTCTTCGCCCTGCTGACCCTCCTGTTGCTCGTCCCTGCCGGCCGCGCCGCGGCCCAGGACTCCGGGGAAGTCACCGCGACCCCACCCGGTCCGACCCCCTTCGGGAAACCGATCGAGACCGCGTTGACCCGGGCCGGGAGCACTTCGGTTGACTTGCGCAACCTGCCGAGGACCCCGCCCAAGAAACAGGAGCGGCCGGAGCTCGAAGATCCGGAGCTCAACCCGGTGGCTCTCCCGGGCGGTCCTCCCTCGCAGGCTGCCACTCCAACGGTTCCGGGGCCGAGCGCTCCCGCGCCTGCGACGACCCTCGATTTCGACGGCCTCGATTTCGCCAACTGGGGCGCCGGACACCCGCCGGACACCGTCGGCGACGTCGGCCCGACCTACTTCATCCAGGCCATCAACAGCTCGATCGGGGTCTATCGCAAATCGGACGGCGTCCGGGTGGCGGCCTTCACTTTCAACACCTTCATGAGCCAGGGCAGCTTCGGCAACCTGTGCGACACGGACAATTTCGGCGATCCGGTCATCCTCTACGACTCGTTCGAGGATCGTTGGGTCATCACCGACTTCGCGTTCCAGCTCAGCGCCGGCAACGTCGTCAATCCGCCTGGCGTCTACCAGTGCTTCGCGACTTCGAAGACGGGGGACCCGGTCACCGGCGGCTGGAACTACTACTCGCTCCACATCACCGATGCGTTGAACGACTATCCGAAGCTCGGCATCTGGCCCGACGGCATCTACATGTCGGCCAACATGTTCAATTTTGTGGGCGGAGCTTTCCAGAATCCCCGGGTATGGGCGTTCAACAAGGCCCAGATGTACGCCGGGAGCCCGACGGTCCAGGTGGTGTCGTTCAATGCTCCGACCGCGGATTTCACGGTCCTGCCGAGCAACGCGCGGCTGCAGACCGGCACTCCGCCCCCCGGCACTCCCAACTATTTCGTCTCCAGCTGGCAGTTCACGAACGCGCTCAGCGTGTACAAGCTCCACGCCGACTGGAACAGCATCTCCCTGTCGACCTTCACCGGCCCGGATACCCCCTTGGCCGCGACCAGCTGGCCGAACGCGGCCGTGCCGAATGCGCTCTCCCAGGGCGGCAACAGCCTGGACGTCCTCCAGATCCGGGCGATGATGCAGAGCCAATACTCGAATATCGGCGGGGTCGAGTCGCTGTGGGCCACCCATACGGTCCGCAGAGGAGATACGACCGGCTTCGCGGCCCCGCGCTGGTATCAGGTGAATGTCACCGGCGGTACGGTGGCCGCCAGCCTCCCGCAGGCGGCGACCTGGGACCCTGACGGCGCCAACGTCATCTCCCGCTTCATGCCCAGCCTGGCGATCGATCGCGCGGGGGACATGGCCCTCGGCTACAGCACCTCCAGCAGCACGACGAAGCCGGCGATCAAGTACGCGGGCCGGCTGGCGGCCGATCCGATCAATACGCTGGGTCAGACCGAGCAGCTGCTCATCCAGGGCGCCGGCACCCAGACCGGCAATTGTGGCACCTCATCCTGCATACGCTGGGGCGACTACAGCGCCATGTCTCTAGACCCCGACGGCTGCAGGTTCTGGTACACGAACGAGTATTACGCGGTCGATGGCCTCAACCACCAGACGCGGATCGGCACCTTCAGCTTTCCTTCCTGCACTCCGGTGGGCGCCGGCGGCACGCTCTCCGGCACGGTGACCGCCACGCTCGGCGGCGCGCCGATCGTCGGCGCGACCGTGACCCTCGGCAGCCGGACGACGACCACGGACGGTAGCGGCTTCTATTCGTTCACCAACCTTCCGGCCGGTACCTACCCGAGCCTCACTGCTAGCGCTCCGGGTTACAACTCGAGCACGGTGACGAGCGTCGTCGTGACCGACGGCAACACCACGACCCAGAACTTCTCGCTCGGCACGGCGCCGACCAGCGCGTGCCTGGCCGATACGACCCAGGCCGATTTCCAGACCGGCGTGGTGACCAACCTCGACCTCACGACCAGCCCCGGCGACGTCATCCTGTTGAACGCCCCGGTCCTTGACCAGTCGAACACGGCCGGTACTACGACCGGGACGGGCTTCAGCACCGCCAGTTGGGGCGGACAGACCTTTATTCCGGCCGTTACCGGTCAGCTCGTAAAGGTGGACGTCCAGCTCTTTTGCTCCGCCTGCACAGGCACCACACCTAACCTGACGCTTTCAATTCGTAGCACGAGCGGTGGTCTCCCCACCGGCGCCGACCTCGCCACCGCGACCATCCCCGGCTTTTCAAGTGGGTCCGGCGTTTACTACACAGGCAGCTTTGGCGCGCCGCCAACCCTGACGTCCGGAACGCAATACGCTCTGATTCTGCGTCCCGTGGCGAACCCCTCGCCCGGGGGCTATTTCTGGATTCGTTCCAGTCCCAGCACCTATGCCAACGGGCAGCGAGTCATCTCGACCGATAACGGCGCGACATGGACCGCCGATTCGACCAGAGACTTTAACTTCCGGGCCTACATGCAGACCGGCTTCGCGGCCTCCGGCAACCTCGTCTCGGGCTTGAAGGACAGCAATCCGCCGGTGGGCTCCGTCCCGACCTGGACGACGCTCTCCTGGACCGCCACCGTGCCGGCGAACACGACCCTTCGGTTCCAGGTCGCCGCGAGCAACTCGGCGACCGGTCCCTTCAACTTCGTCGGTCCCGACAACACCGCGGGGACGTTCTTTACGACTAGCGGCGCGTCCTTGAGCCAGTTCAACGGCAACCGCTACCTCGAATACAAGGCGTACTTCTCGACCACCAACAACGCGGCCACGCCTACCCTCAACGACGTCACCGCCTGCTTCGTGGACGTCGCCCCGGATCTCGCCATCACCAAGACCGACGGGGTGACGACGGCGACCCCCGGCGGCTCCGTCGTGTACACGATCACGGCTTCGAATGCGACCGTGGCTCCGGCGACCGGCGCCACGGTGGCGGATACCTTCCCGGCGAGCCTCACCTGCACCTGGACCTGCGCCGGCGCGGGCGGCGGTACCTGCACCGCCACCGGCTCGGGCAACCACAACAACGACTCGGTGAACCTCCCGGCGAGCGCGAGCGTCACCTATACCGCGACGTGCGCCATCTCTGCTGCGGCGACCGGCACGCTCGCCAACACCGCGACGGTGACGTTGGCGACGGATCCGAACACCGCCAACAACTCCGCGACCGACACCGACACCCTGACGCCGCAGGCGGACCTCGCGATCACCAAGACGGACGGCGTCACCACGGCGACCCCGGGCGGCTCGGTGACCTACACGATCACGGCCTCCAACGCCGGCCCGAGCAACGCGCCCGGCTCGACGGCGGCCGACACCTTCCCGGCCTCGCTCACCTGCACCTGGACCTGCGTCGGCGCGGGCGGCGGCACCTGCACCGCTTCCGGCTCGGGGAACGTCAACGACAGCGTCAACCTGCCGAGCGGCGGCAGTGTCACCTACACGGCGAGCTGCACCCTTTCGTCCGCGGCCACCGGCACCTTGAGCAACACGGCGACGGTGACGGCGGCGGGCGGGGTGACCGATCCCACCCCCGGCAACAACTCCGCGACCGACAGCGACACTCTCGCGGCGAGCGCGGACCTCTCGATCACCAAGACCGACGGGGTGATGACGGCGATCCCGACCGGCACGTTGACCTATACGATCACCGCCGCCAACGCCGGCCCGAGCGACGCGCCGGGTGCGACGGTGGCCGACACCTTCCCGGCCTCGCTCACCTGCACCTGGACCTGCGCCGGCGCCGGTGGCGGCACCTGCACGGCGTCGGGCTCGGGCAACCTCAACGACACGGCCAACCTGCCGAACGGCGGCAGCGTCACCTACACCGCGAGCTGCACCCTCTCGTCCGCGGCCACCGGCACCGTGAGCAACACGGCGACGGTGACGGCGCCGGGCGGCGTGACCGACCCGACCCCGGGCAACAACTCGGCGACGGACACGGACACGGTGCTCGACGGCCTCTACTACACGATCACGCCCTGCCGCCTCCTCGATACGCGCGATCCCACCGGCGCGTACGGCGGTCCGGCTCTCGCGGCGCTCTCGACGCGGACCATCATCGCCACCGGTCAGTGCGGTATCCCGGTGGATGCGAAGGCCCTGTCGTTCAACATCACGGTGACGCTCAGCACGACGGGTGGCGACCTCCGCGTCTACCAGACGGGCATCACGGCACCGCTGGTTTCGACCATCAACTACGGCACCAACCAGACACGAGCCAACAACGGTCTGGTGGTCCTCGGGGCGGGAGGCGATTTCGACCTGAAGAGCGACCAGCCGACCGGCACGGTGCACGTAATCGTCGACGTCGACGGTTACTTCCGGTAGCAGAGCGGCAGGAAGAACGCGATAAGCGCGCCGGAGCGGCCGAGGTGGCCGCTCCGGCGTTTTTCATTTCTTCCCTACCCGACGAGCCGCCCTCGCCGTCCCGCCCGCCAGCTCCCATGCCACGTGCAAAGCGGCCCAAGGAGAGCATAGATCCACCCCGGAGCCCCCACCTTCAATCCCACCCCCGCCCAGGCCATCGCCATCGAGAGGAGCCCCACCGCGGCGAAGAGGAGGTAATGGTGGCAGGTGGTCAGGGCGTCGTAGCGCTCGAGGTCGTCGAGCCCTAAGGTCTCCTTTTGCCGCGCGGCGTGCCAGTAGAGGAGGGCGATGCAGAAGAAGACAGCGACGAAGCCCAGGCCGTAGATGACGAAGAGGGTCCCGAGGTCGTGGAAGCTCGCGATGCGGGCCTCGCCGCCGGGCATACGGGACTCCCCGAGCAGCCGGTCGGAGATGGAGACGGCCACGAACTTGAGCGGGTAGACGTAGAAGAGGACCACAAAGAGGAGAGCCGAGTTCAGGATGACCGTCATCCGGTCCTGGAGCCCGAAGCGGCGGAAGAAGGAGTTGTGCACCGCCCAGATGGCGAGGAGCGCGGTGAAGCTCAAGCCGAAGGCGAGGAAGCCGTGGAGGCTCGCCTGGAGCTCGGCGAACGTCTTCGGCACCTCCAGGGAGACGACGAGGAGGGTGGCCGCGAAGGCGAAGACGGCGTCGGAGAACGCCTCGACGCGGACGACCTCGCGCCCGCGCAGGCGGAATTTCCTGTGTTTGGCGGGGACGGCCGGGGAGGGTTCGGGCTCGCTCATGGTGCGGCGATTCTAGCTCGGTCCCGCCGGTCGCCCGGGCGGCGGCTCCGGCGAGATCCGCCCCAGCACTCTCCCGATCAACCCTTCCACCACCGCCCGCCGGTCCGGCTCGACGTGCGGCCCCGGCACCCAGAGGAGCTCCTTGGGCTCGCGCGCCTGGTTGTAGAGCGCCAGGATGGCGCGGCGCGGCATGCGCTCGTCGCCCTGCGCGTTCAGCATGACGAAGGGGCGCGGAGCGATCCGGCCCGCCCAGCGCTCGGGGGCGACGGCGGGACCGGCGGCGAGGACGTAGCCGAGTTGCGCCGCCGCCCGGCGCAGTGGGGCGAAGGGGAGCGAGCCGCGGAGCGCGGTGTCGATCAAGAGCGGCAGGTCGCCCGCCCCGTGGACCGACCAGACCCGCCGGAAGCGCGGATCGAGGGCCCCGGCGACCACCGCGAAGGGCGCCCCCAGGCTCACCCCCACCAGCTCGACCCTCCTGCCATCCACGTACGGTTGCTGGAGGAGGTAGTCGAGGGCGAGGAGGACCGCCGGCGGGGTGTCGAGGATGGCGGCGCGGAGCTGGGGGAGCGCCAGGACCCCGCGGACGCCGTGGGCCGGCAGCGGCCCGGGGTAGGGGTAGGAGAGGGCCGCGAGCACCACGCCGCGCGGGTCGGCCACCAGATCCACCGCGTCCCTCCCGGTCTCGAAGCCGCCCAGGAGCACCACCAGCGGCCGGCGCCGGGGGAGGTCCTCGACCGGGCGCTTCACCGCCAGCTCGACCGCGAGCCCGCTCGCCGCCCGCAGCCGGAGACGCTCGACGGTCGGGGTGCGCGACTGGAGAACGGCCGCGACCAGCCGGGAGCGGCGGGCGAGGAAGCGGGCGGTCGGATCGCGCTCCACCTGGAAGACCAGGGCGATCACGATGGCGATGCCGCCAATGCCGCCGATGCCGCCGACGCCGAGCCCGCACCAGCGCCGCACGCTAGCCGCCGAGCCGCTCCAGCACGTCCGCGAGGGTCACCCCGGCCAGGGAGTCGAGAGTCAGGTCGACTTCGGGGAAGGCGAGGCCGGCGGTCACCGGGTTGGGGACGATCAGGCAGCGCATCCCGGCGCTCCGGGCGGCGATCACCCCGTTGGGCGAGTCCTCGATCGCCAGGCAGGCTGCGGGCGACAGGCCCAGTTCCTCGGCGGCGAGGAGGAAGAGGTCGGGGGCCGGCTTCACCCGGGAGACGAGGTCCCGGCCGATCACCCGGTCGAAGAGCGGGCGGATGCCGTGGTGGGCGAGCCAGCGCTCGACCCAGCCGAGCGAGCTGCTCGAAGCGACCGCCGTCCGCAAACCGGCCCGCCGCGCCGCGGTCAGCAGATCGAGCACCCCGGGCCGGAGCGGCTCCTCCTCGCAACGCAGGCGGATGGCGGCCGAGACCTCCTGGGGATCACCGGCGTAGACGCCGCCCGTCAGGCCGGCCAGGTGGGCGTGCGGGTCGAACCCCCCGTGGGTGCCGAGGGCGTGCTGCCAGTCCTCGATCGCCAGCGTCTGACCGTGCCGGCAGTAGATCTCGCGCCAGACCTCGACCGTCGGCGACTCGGTGTCGACCATCGTGCCGTCGAAGTCGAAGACGATGCCGGCAATGCCGGAGACGTTGGCGACACCGGGAGGGGTCGGGAGCGGCATGGCACCCATCGTAGTGCAGTGCGTCGGACTTCCCCTATTCGTCATCCTGAGCTTGCGAAGGATCTGGGCGGGGGCGATTTCGGACCTGCACCCCTTCCCCCAGATCCTTCGCTACGCTCAAGGATGACCCGCCGGTAGGGTGGTCGTCCAGGCTCCTCCGCCTCTGCGCGGACCTCAAACCTTACGCGCTCAGTCGATCGCCGTGCCCTGCTCGATCTGCTGGATGACGTTCTCCAGGTTCTTGCGGGTGGTCTCGTCCGGCGCCTGCGGCAGGCCGAGCTTGGCCTCGGCCAGGGCCTCTTTCTTCTTGCCGAGGGCGGCGTAGCCGCGGGCGAGGCCGACGTGGACCGGCCAGACGTTGGGGTGGCGCTTGGCGTTGAGCTCGAAGACCTTCATCGCCTCCTGGGTCTTTTTCTGGGCGAGCAGCCGGCGGCCGTAGAGATGGAGGTCGATCGGCTGGGCCGTGGGGTGGGAGAGGGCCCGGTCCATGGTCTTCGCCGCCTCCGCGGTCTGACCGTTGGCGAGCTCCAGGTCCGCCAGGGTTGAGAGGGTGTTGAAGTTCTCCTGCCCGTTGTTGACCGGGTCGACCGCTTGCTTCGCCCAGGCCAGGCCGTCGTCCAGGTGAGTCTTGTTCTGGAGGGAGAATTGGGCGGCGGCGAGCCAGTTCTGCGAAGAGAAGCCGGGGCTCGAGCGCAGCTCGCGGCGCAAGTTCTCCACATAGAGGTCGTTCGGGTTGTCGACCGTGATCGTCCAGGGCAGGGAGAGGTTCTCCCACTTCAGGGCGGCCGTGGCCGTGCCCTCCTTGCGCTCGGGGAACTCGTAGGTCAGCACCTCACGGTACTCGCCGGTTTCGGGGCGAGCCTTGACCCGCAGGGCGTCCTCCTTGGGGTCGTAGAAGAAGCTCCCCCAGGAGGTCGAGTTCTTGGAGAAGATGATCGTCCACTCCTCCGGGCCGGGAATGAAGTGGAGCCCGTAGGCGCCGGCGGGGAGCGGCTGACCCTGGACTTTCACGTCGTGCGAGGTCGTGAACACCGTGTTCTCGTTGGCCCCGCCGCGCCAGGGGCACTGGCCGCCGCAGGTCCCGAATCCCAGGTTCGCCATCCCGTAGGGGACGAGCTTGCCCCAGATTTTGCCCTTCCGGTCCTCGCCCGACGGGCTGTGGACGTGCGGGCTGCTGTATTCGACGCTGACGCGGACGAGGCCGATCTGCTGGATCACCGTCGCCCGCTCGTTGCCGCCGTTGGGCGGCAGGGTAATGCCGGCGGACTGGGCCGCGGCGGGCCCGGCGAGGGCTGCCAATGTCGCTGATGCCGCGAGGAAGCGAAGGGGGGAACGCATGGGGTCTCCTTGAGGTCGAAGGTTTGCTCTCCGGCGACAGCTACGCAGGAGAGGAAGGAAAGTTTGCGTTTCCGCGCCCCAAAACCGAACGGGCCGCCCTCTTTAAGAAGGCGGCCCGCCGGAGATGCTCGACTGGAGTGGAGACTTACGGCGTGCCGGGCGGAGCCCCCGCGGCCGGCGCCGTGGGCGTGATGGCCTGGGCGAGACCGGCGGTGGGCCGGAGGTCGTCGAAGACGATCCCCAGGTTCTGCGCGCCGTTGTGGCGGCAGAGGTCCATGAAATCCGCCACCTTGCCGTACTGCAGGTCGCCGTCCGCGGCGAAGAAGATCACCTTGGACTCGCGGTTGGTGAGCGCCTGCGAGAGGCGCCCGCCGAAGTCCTTGTAGGCGACCTGCTCCTTGTTGATGAAGGTGTTGCCGTCCTTGTCCATGCGGACGATGATCTGGTCCGCGTTGGGCTGGGGAACGGCGCTCTCCACCTTGGGCGGCACCTGGACCCCGTAGCCCATCTGGGTCAAGGGAGTCGCGACCATGAAGATGATGAGCATGACGAGCACCACGTCGACGAGCGGCGTGATGTTGATGTCGCTCTTGATTCCGCCGCCACCACCTGCGCTCATTCCCATGATATGTACCTCAGAGTTTGCGTTCTCGAATGGAAGCGCTTACGCCTTCTTCTTCTTTTCCGTTACCAGACCGACGCGGGTGAAACCGGCCTCGTTGATGAGCCGCATCACCTTGCGCACGTCCTTGTAGGTCAGGTTCTTGTCACCCTTGACCACGACCTCGCGGTCCGGGTTGTTCTCGTGGATCTGCCGGAAGTTGCCGGGCAGCTCCTTGTCGGGCACGTAGTTCTGCGACACGTACACCGATCCGTCCACCTTGATGGACACCGTGAGCTGCTTCTGGTTCTCCGGCATCTTCTCCGGGGTGGGCGTCTCCGGCAGGGCGACGTTGACGCCCTTCTGGAGCATCGGCGTCACCACCATGAAGATGATGAGGAGGACTAAGCAGACGTCGACCAGAGGAGTGACGTTGATGTCGCTCCGGACTTCGCTGACGGGCAGCAGACTCTTACCGTGGTGCAGTCGCACGGGTACGGTCCCTCTTGATGAAGAAGTCGAGCAGCTCGGACGACGAGTTCGCCATCTCGACGTTCAGGCGCTCGAGCCGGTTGGTGAAGATGTTGAACATCCAGGCGGCCGGGATGGCCACGAAGAGGCCGATGGCGGTGGTGACGAGGGCCTCGGCGATACCGGCCGAAACCGAGCCGATGCCGCCCGAACCGGTGGCCGCCATGCCGCGGAAAGCGTTGATGATACCGATGACGGTGCCGAACAGGCCGATGAAGGGGGCCGTGGTGGCGATCGTCGCCAGGCTCCCGACGCCGCGGCGGAACTCGGCCGAGGTTAAGAGCGTGGCGCGCTCGATGGCGCGGTTGGCGGCGTCGATGATCTCGTCACCGGAGAGCGGGCTGTTCTCCTTCTCGAACTGATAGGAGAGCAGGCCCGCGGAGACGACCCGGGCGAGATGGCTGCCGGGGAACTTCTTGGCGGCGTCGATGGCCGCCTGCGGCCGGTCCTGCTTCAGGTGCTCGGTCACCAGCTTGGCGAACTGGAGCGACTGCTTCTTCGCCCGGGCGAAGACGATCAGGCGCTCGACCGAGACGGCGAGTGAGTAGATCGACAGGATCGCCAGGATGGCGACGACTCCCTTGGCGATCATACCCATGGACTGCCAGAGGGCTACGGGTCCGAAATCCATGCTCTTCTCCATTTCCAGCCCAGGCGCTATTGCACCTGAAAGTTGACCGTCAGCGAGTAATAGACCTTGACCGGCTTCCCTTGGAACATGGCCGGCTTGAAGCGCCACTTGGTGACCGCTTCGACCGCCGCCTTATCGAGCCCCATGGGCAGGCCCTTCAATACCTTGACGTTCTGCACCCGGCCCTGCTCGTCGATGATCGCCTCGACGATCACCGTTCCCTGCAGGCGGGCCTTCCGCGCCACTTCCGTGTACTGGGGCTGCACGCGGTCGATGATCTCCGGCCGGCTGACGCCGCCGCCGACCCGCAGCGGCTCGTCCGCCACCACCCCTCCGGGCACGCCGCCCGGGGTCCCGCCGACCACGCCGCCCGGCACGCCGCCGAGCACGCCGCCGGCCACGCCCCCTTCGACGCCACCCTCGACGCCGCCTTCGACCCCGGCCGACTCGGCCTGCTTGGGCGCCTCCGGCACCTTCTCCGGGACCGCGACCGGCTGCACCGGCTCCTTGGTCACGATCGTCGGCACCTCCTTGGTCACCACCTTGGGCGTCGCCTTGGCGGCCGGCGGCGGTGGGGGAGGCGGCGGTGGCGGCGGTGGCGGCGGCGCCGCGTTCAAGAACACGACGTTGATCGGCGGCTCCGGGACGGCGTCGACCTGCCAGTACTGGGCGAACACCACGCCGACCAGCACCACCAGGTGGAGGATGATGGCCACCGGCAGCGACAGCCAACGCCGCGTGGGGTTCCTCTTCTTGTCTTCCAGCTCTATCAGCGAGTTCTCGAACATCTCATTCCCACCTCTCGGTTAGGACTTGGCCGGTTCGGCCGGCTTGGCGGCCATCGTCTTCTTGCGCAACGCCAGCGCCTTCTGCTGCCACTCGTCGGCCTTGGCCGTGAACTCCGCCCGGAGGGTGGCATCGGTCTGCATCTTCGCCTTCTCCCGGAAGAGCAGGTTGTTGTACACCATGGCCTCGAAGTATTCCGGCTTCATCGTCAAAGCCTTGTTGAGCGCTTCGAGCCCGTTGTCGACGAGCGTGGTGCGGGTGGCCGCGTCGATGCTGGTGTCGTGGTAGGACTTGTCCCAGGCGGCGACGCCCAGCGAGTAGTAGGTCTCGGGCTTGGCGGCCTCGGGGTGCTGCTTGACGAAGTTCCAGGCGTCGTCCAGGCGTCCGGACTGGGTGAGGATGTTGAGCTTCATCTGCTGGAGGTTCGGGACCTCCTGGGGAGCTTCCGCCCCGCGGCGGTCGAGGTAGGCCAACGCCTCGTTGTAGCGCTTCGAGTTGACGTAGGTCGAGACCAGGTAGTCGCGGACCTTCTGGTCGTTGGGGTACTCGACCAGGTACTTCTCGAAGGCGTCGGTGGCGGTCTTGCCGTAGCCGACGTTCTTCGGGCTCTCGTCGCCGGGCCGGTAGAGTGCCAAGGCGGTCAGGCCCACCGAGCGCCAGGCGAAGGTGGCGTCCGGGTCGCGCTTGATGCCGCGCTGGAACTGCTTCAGCGCATCGGTGTATTGCTCGTTGCGGTAGAGCTCGTTCCCCTTTTTCAGCTCGACCCGGGCGGCGACCTTGTTGCAGCCGGTCAAGGCCGGGAGCGTGAGGAGGACGAGAGCAGGGAGGGTCAAGGTCTTGTGCATAGCGCCACTTCCCCAATTAGAAGGGTCAACCCAGGATTTGGTTCCGAGAATGGAAAAAGGAAGATGAAGCTTGACAACTGCTGACTTCTAGCTGGAGCGAGAGGAGCGCC
>JAXDLD010000580.1:0-8689 GCA_034666805.1 Acidobacteriota bacterium | reverse complement strand
ATCCGATGCCAAAGACGGCCAGGGCAGCGAGGCTCGCGATGACCGTAACGAGGCAGGACGCCCTGAGAAGGCTCCCTCGTGCTCTCCGCTCCACCGCGCCCTGCCCCCCGCTTCGCATGGCCCGCGTTTCGAGCAAGGCCCAAGCCAGGCACGGGGTGCGGAGACCCTAGAGGGAGAAGCCTTACCCTTTTTTTACGCGGCAAAGACCAGCACGCGCAGCGGCAGACCTAAATTACTGGAAATCGATGACCGCGAGCCCCTCGTCCGGGAAGTTCCGGTCGAAGGAGTAGAGTCGCTCGGCGCCGCTGTCGCGGGCCTGGGCCCATAGCATTGCATCGGTGAAGGAGTGGCGCTTCGAGTCGCGGCAGAGGCTCAGGGCGGCCAGGACCCGCGGCTTGGTGAGATTCGCCAGATGCAGGTTCGAACGCTGCACCAAGTCGACCAACGCATCGACGATGTCTGCACGTGGCACCCGATAAACAGAGGTGAGGACATAGCCGGTCTCCAACAGAACGATCTCGCTCAGCACCAGCGGTTCATCGCTGTCGATGACGGCTGCTGCCTGAGCGGCCATCTCCGGTGGATCGTTCGTCAGATACCGTACGACGTAGCTGGTATCGAGGAAGGCGGGAGAGCGCTTCATGGGCCGACTTTCTTCAGCTCGCCGTCGGCGAACGCCTGGCTCCAAGCGTCCTCGCGCGCCCTCTGCCAATCCTCCTGGGACACCGAGCCCTTGGTGCGGTCTGCCAGCACGCCGCGTAGGGAACGGTTGTGCTCCGGGGGGTAGAAGCTGATTTCAACATGGCCGTCTCGCACCTGCTGCACCGCCACGAAACCCGGCTGGATCCCGAGAGCGTCCCGGATCGGCTTCTCGATGACGATCTGGCCCTTCTCTCCTACTGTGCTGGCCATGGCTCAACCTCAGTCCAAGTTATACTTCGGCCCAATGGTAGGAATCCAGAGCCCTTGTTGTCAACTCTGCGAACTTCCGCCTGCCGGGCGGCCGTCCCTGCGGTGGTCTGGGATTATGGGTGTCCTCAATTCTGGACTTTGGGACTCGCAGCGCGGACTGCGGGGGTTGCAGTCGGGACTGCAACGATTGCAGTTCAGATGGACCGCCCTCCAGTCTGGACTGCTGGTCCCGCAGTCTGGACTTCGGAGCTCGCAGTGCAGACTGCGAGAGCCGCGGCACGGACTTCCTGTCCTCAATACTGGACTTCGGAGCTTGCAACGCACACTGCGCAGGGCGCGATTCGCACTGCGGTCACACCCCCCCCGACACTGGTGCTGACGGCCAGAGTTCAAGGGAAGCGGGAGAGGCATCACCCCTCCCGGACGATCCTTAGCACCTCCTCCCCATACTTCTTGACCAGCGTCGGCCCCACCCCCCGCACGCCGAGGAGGCCGACCTCGTCCGCCGGCTGGGCGGCGGCCAAGGCGAAGAGGGTGCGGTCGGTGAGGATCTTGAAGGCCGGGACTCGCCGTTTCTTCGCTTCGGCCAGGCGCCAGGCCTTCAAGGCGGCGACGAGACGGGGGGAGACGAGGTCCGGAGCGGAGGCGGGGCCGGCGACCTGATCGATAGGGACGGCGATCTGCTCGGGCCGCGACGAGCTTCGGGCCGGTTTCCGGGCGGCGGAGACAGACGGTGCCGCGGCCTTGGCCTTCTTCGTCCGCTTCCGCTCGGCGGGGGCGGGCTCCAGGGGGATCTCGATCCGCGCTTCGGCCTCGGGGTCGCCGCGGTAGCCCGCCGGGGTCAGGGTGGCGCGCTGAAAGTGGATCTCTCTGCCCTCCTTTTCGAAGGAGTCCTGGGCAAGCTGGAGCAGGCCGGCGCGGCTGAGCCCGCCCAAGAGATGCTCGAAGGCCCGGCGCTCGAAGGCGGGCGCCGCGGGGGCCCCCGGGGCCTCGCTCCCGAACACGGCCTTGTAGAGCTGCCCCGTCGACTGGCTGTCCCGCCCGCGCAGCGCGGTCAAGATGCGGAGGATCGCCAGCTGCTCCGCCGGGGTCGGCGGGCGCCGGCGCCGCACCGTGCAACTCTCCGGCGCGCAGACATCGCAAAGGCCGCAGGCCCCACCGGCATCTTCGCGGTCGCCGAAGTGACGCACGAGGGCGAGCATGCGGCAGCCGTGCCCCTCGGCGTAGCGCGTTATCTGCTCCAACTGGGCGAGCTTGTGGTCGCGCTGGGCGCGGTAGAGGGGGCGCCAGCCGGCCGCCCCCCGCGTCGCGTTCTCCTCGGGATCGAGGACGGCGCCGCCGTGGATCCAGAGCTTTTCCAGGGCCCGCTCGAAGACCTCGTCGTCGAGCCCGGTCTTCTTGCGCAGCTTGGCCGAGGTCACCGGCTCTGTCCCCAAGACGGCGAAGAGCTTCTCCAGAACCTCGGGGTCGGGGTAGTCACGGCCGTGGAAGAACTCGTGGTTCCGGCGGTCGGCGAAGGAGTAGAGGAGGACGGCGCGGGAGGGCTTGCCGTCCCGGCCGGCGCGGCCGATCTCCTGGTAATAGCCTTCGAGGCTCCCAGGCAGGCCGGTGTGGACGACGGTGCGCACGTCCGGCTTGTCGACCCCCATGCCGAAGGCGATAGTGGCGACGATCACCTCCAGCCGGCCGGCCAGGAAGGCAGCCTGGACCCGGTCGCGGTCCGCCGCGGTCATGCCGGCGTGGTAGGCGGCGGCCGGGGCGATCGCCTTCAGCTCCTCGCCCAGGGCGTCGGCCTCCTTGCGGGTCGGCGCGTAGAGGATGGCCGGTCGCCGCTCGGGGTCCTCGAGCAGCCGGAGGACCCGCTCCCGCCGCTCCGAGGGCCGCGTCTCGGCCACCTCGATGGCGATGTTGGTCCGCCTGAAGCCGTGGATGAAGCGGGCTGCTCCGCGCATGCCGAGCTGCTCGGCGATGTCGTCCTGGACGAGCGGGGTGGCGGTGGCGGTGAGGGCCAGGACCGGCGCCGGCTTCAAGAGCGGGAGGCGACTGCCGAGCATCCGGTAGTCGGGGCGGAAGTCGTGCCCCCACTGGGAGATACAGTGCGCCTCGTCGACCGCGATCAGGACCGGCTTGCGCTTCGCCAGCATCTCCGGGAAGCCGGGGACGGAGAGGCGCTCGGGGGCGATGAAGAGGAAGTCGAGCCGGCCCGCCAGGTAGTCGGCGCAGACCCGCCGCGTCTCGCCCCGGTCGCGGCCGGAGTGGATGCGCTCGGCGGCGAGACCCAGCTCGCGTAGCTTCGCCACCTGGTCTTCCATCAAGGCGATCAGGGGGGAGACGACGAGGGTCGTGCCGGCGCGGGCGAGGCCGGGGAGCTGGTAGCAGAGCGACTTGCCGGCGCCGGTCGGCATCACGAGGAGAGCGTCGGCGCCCTCCGTCACGGCGCGGCAGACCGCCTCCTGGAACGGCCGGAAGGAAGAGAGCCGGAAGGGCGATGGGAGGAGGTCGCCCAGCCGGTCGGGCGCGGTCGGGGCACGGTCGGGACGCTCGGGGTAGGGCGCCGGGGCGGTACCCGCGGAACCGGCCGTCCGCGTTCCCCACCCTCCACCGCCGTTACCGTTGCCGTTTCCCCGCACCGATGCCGCCGATGCCGTCGATGCCGCCGATCTCGCCGCGGCCCCCGCGCCCGAGAAGACCTCGCCCACCACCTCCCGCACGTAGCTCTCGATACCGGCGAGGAAGGCCGGGAGGTTCCCCTGGCCGCGTTCGATGCGCTGCAGCTCGGCCTCCCAGCGGCCGGTCATCGCCGGGCTCTTGACCTGCGGATGGACGACCTCGATCAGCCGGATCCCCTTGTCGGTCGCGAGGAGAGCCTTGCCGCTCCGCTCGACATAGGCACGGCGGAGCAGGGTCTCGATGATCTCCGCCCGGGTGGCCGGGGTGCCGAGGCCGCTCTCCTTCATGGCCTCCGAGAGCTCGCGGTCGTCCAGGGTGCGGCCGGCGGTCTCCATGGCGGTCAGCAGGGTGGCGTCGGTGAAGCGCTTGGGTGGCCGGGTCTTCTTGGCCTCCGCCCGGGCGTCCGTCACCCGCCGCGCCTGGCCCGCACTCAAGCCCGGCGGCAGCTCCTGGCGATCGTCCTCCTCGGCGCGGTCCTCAGAGCGCTCCTCCTCCCCGGCGGCCTCCTCGCCTTCCTTCGCTTTGCCGTCGTCCTTCTCTCTCCTCTTCTCCTGCGCCTTCTGCCGCTCGGTTTTGAAGTCGAGCACCTTCCAGCCCATCTTTTCGATCACCGTGCCGGTGCTCCCGAAGCGGTCGACGACCGGCTCCGTCTCCCCCGCCGCCGGCGAGGTGACCTTGGTGATCACCGTCGTCACCCCGGTCACGTGGTCCTCGTGCCAGGCGGAGAGGAGCCGCCGGCAGACGAGGTCGTAGAGCCGGCGCTCGTCCTCGGTCAGGGCGAGCCCCTCGGCGCGGGTGGTCGTGGGGAGGATGGCGTGGTGATCGGTGACCTTGGCGTCGTCGACGTAGCGCCGGGAGAGCGGCCGCTCGCCTGTCCCCGGCGCCAGCAGCTCCTGGTAGGGGGCCTGGATCGCCTGGACGACGTCGCCCAGGGTGGCGGCCACGTCCGCGGACAGGTGGCGGCTGTCGGTTCGCGGGTAGGAGAGGAGCTTCTTCTGCTCGTAGAGGGCCTGGGCGACCCCGAGGGTCTTCTTGGCGCTCCAGCCGAAGAGCCGGTTGGCATGGCGCTGGAGCTCGGTCAGGTCGTAGAGGAGGGGCGGCGGCAGGCGCTTGGTCTCGGCGCGGACCGACTCGACGACGGCCGCTCCGGACTTCGCCCGCAGGACGATCCGTCCGGCCTCCTCGCCGTCGCCGGGCAGCCGCCTCGCTTCCGGCGCCGGCGCCGTGCCGCGGAACCAGGTGCCGCGGTAGGCCGCCCTTTCGTCCAGAGATGCGAAGGTGGCGACGACCTCGAAGTAGTCCTCGGGGACGAAGGCGCGGATGGCCAGCTCGCGCTCGACCACCATGGCGAGGGTCGGGGTCTGCACCCGGCCGACCGAGAGGTTCTCGTCGAAGGCCAGGGTGCAGGCGCGCGAGAGGTTCATGCCCACCAGCCAGTCCGCCCGGCTGCGCCCGCGGGCGGCGTCGGCCAGCGGGTCGAGCTCGCGTCCGGGGCGGAGGCGGCGGAAGCCCTGGCGGATCGCCGCCTCGGTCAGCGACGAGATCCACAGACGCTCGAACGGCTTGTCGCTCCCGGCGGCCTCGTAGATGTAGCGGAAGATCAGCTCCCCTTCGCGCCCGGCGTCCGTGGCGCAGATCACCCGCTCGACGTGGGGCGAGGTGAGGATCTTCCGCACCACCTCGAACTGCTGCTTCGTCTCCTCGGAGACGACGAGCGGCCAGCGCTCGGGGAGGATCGGCAGGTGCTCGCGCCGGAACGACCGCCACTCCGGCCGGATCTCGTGCGGCTCGGCCAGTCCCACGAGGTGGCCGATCGCCCAGGTGACGACGTAGCCGTTGCCGTGCAGATACCCCTCACCGCGCTTCTCCGCCCCCAGGACCCGGGCGAGGTCGCGGGCGACGGAAGGCTTCTCGGCGACGACGGCGATGCTCATTTCGGGAACATCCTACCGCCTCTCAGCTCCCCGATCAGCCTCCCCACCCTCTCCGCCCATCGCGCCAGGTCGAAGTTCTGCGGATCGTCGTGGGCCTCGGGGATACCCGCGTCGACCGCGGCATGGAAAGCGGGGACCAGCCAGGTCCCCCGGCGGATGCTCGCCGCCACATAGACCAGAGCCAGGCGGTCGAGCTGCGCGTCGGTGAGCCCCGGCTCGGGCGCGATCCGGTCATTCCTACAGACCCAGCCGGCCTCCAGGAAGTCCCAGGTGTAGAAGCGGAGGTCGGGTCTCCCGCCCGCCGGGAAGCCGGGGTCCCCCTCGGCGCGCCGGGGCTGGACGTTCTCGATGTGGAGGAAGAGCCCCTTGGTGCGCTTGTCCGCGTTCGGCTGCTCGAGTTTGGTCGCCCGCCAGGGGATCTTGAACGTCCGCCCCTGCGGCGCCACGGCCCAGCCGTCCCGGGTGATGAAGAGGTGGGCCTGGGGAAAGTTGGCGTAGGCCTCGTTCCGGTTCCAGCGCCAGTCGGGGCGGTCCATCTCCGGCGGGAAGCCCGCCGCCTCGCAGAGGTTGGGGAGGCTCGTGCCGTGGATCACGAAGTAGCGCGCGAGAGGAGCGTCGGGCGCGTTGTCCCGCGCCCGCGACAGGGGCTCGTCGAGCGGGCCGCCGATCTCCGTCTCCGGGATACCGTGGGCGGCGAGGTAGCGCCGCAGAGTCTCGGCGGGGATTTCTACGGAACGATCGATCAGCTCTTCGAGCGGGGCCGGCAGATGGGCGAGGGGCGGATCGAGATCGCCTCCCGGGAGGACGTGCCGTAGCAGGCATCTCGCCTGCTCGACGGGCGACCCCGCGAAGGTGAGCGCCTCCCGGTCGAAGCCGCAGGAGGTCGCGGCGTGGGCCGGCAGGGTGGAGAGACCGGCGAGGGTAACGAAAGCGAGGAGGCCGCCGGGTCTCACTCCAGGGCGAGCGCCTCGCGCGCGGCGGCGAGGAGGGCCTCGGCCGAGACCGGGCCGCCTACGGCGCCGCGCATCCAGGCGTCTGGCGTCAGGCGACCCTGGCGGGCGATGCGCTCGCACTCGGCGCCGAAGTCCCCCCCGGCGAAGTGCTCGGCGATCTGGAAGGCGATGATGTGGCCGATCGCGTAGTCGGGCAGGTAGAGGCCGTTGCTGATCATGTGCGAGTAGATCGCCAGGAGCTCGACGTCGCGCATCCCGAAGACCGGGGCGAAGTGGCGGTTCCACACCTCGCGGGCGATGGCGAGGGTCGCCTCGCGGAGCTCGGCGGGGGTCGCCTCGGGGTGGGCGTAGAGCCAGTTCCACACCCGCATGTCGACCAGCGACACGCCGCCGATCTCGTAGGTGTTCCAGAGGGTCCCCAGGGCGTGGTCGCGGCGCGCCTCGGGGCCGGTCGCGGCGAGCCCCAGGAGCTCCAGGTCGCGCCCCTGGTAGACGAAGGCGAAGGCCTCCGTGCAAGCATTGTTGGGGACCGAGGCCAGCCACCAGTGGTCGATGCCATGGAGCGAGAAGACCTGCTCGACGTTGTGCCCCAGCTCGTGGAGGGCGACGTTGTAGCCCATGTAGTCCATGCCGCCCCGGGGCACCCGGGTGCGCAGGTGGGCGCGGTCCTCGCGCCGCACGGCCGGCAAGGCGTGGCCGGCGCCGCGCGCCGGATCGACGGCGATCCGCTCGCCCAGCCAGGCCGCCCGCTCCGGCGTGAACCCGAGGGTCACCAGGGTCTCGGGGAGGGCCGCGGCGAAGGCCTCGATCGTGGGATAGCGCTCGCGGACCCGGGCGTCGAGCTCCCCCTCGCCGTGCCTGCCGCGCGATTTGAAGCCCGGGGACCAGAGGTCGAACGGTTCGAGCGGCCGCCCCAGCCGGCGCGCGATGGCCTGCCCCAGCTCCCGGACCTCCGGCGCGTCGAGGACCGAGATCAGGAGGGCTTCGACCTCCGCCTCCGGGATCTGGCGGTCGCGCTCGAAGCGCCGGGCGAGGAAGGAGGGCTCGGTCGGGCTGTAGGGATCGAGCTTCCGAACCGCGTGGAAGACATCGAGCAGCCGGGCGTAGCGGGTGTCCGGCTCGCGCTCGGCTGGCCGAGGAGGTCCGGCGATCCCAGCGCCCTCCTCGGCGGCGCTCCAGGTGCGGTTCTCGACCGGGTCCCAGAGCACCTCCGGGTTGTCGATCACCTCGGCCGGGATCTCCTGGCGGACGATCCGCTCCATGATCCGCTGGGTGAGCCGCTGCCGGGGCAGGCCGTCCGGCTCGGCGTAGCGGGCGGCGAGGTCGTCCCGGAGGCCCCAATGGCTGATGAGCCGGAGACCCTCGGGGAACGGATGTTCTCCGGTGGGCGTGACGACGCGGTCGAGGCGGAGGTTGTACTCGGCGATGTAGCGGTCGGCGGCGTTGAAGGCGCGGGTGACCTCCATCAGCAGGGCGGCGGGGAAGCGGACAGCGAAGCGGTCCATCATCCGCGAGCGCGCCCAGGCCTCGCGGTCCCAGGCGGAGCCCTGGGCGAGCCGCTCGGCGAGCGTGTGCACGGGGAAGTTCAGGAGGGCGAGGAACGCCACCTTGGTCTCGAACAGGTCCTCCTCCACGTGCGCCGCGAGGTCGAGGTCGGCCAGCCGGCGATCGAGGACCGTCAGGGGGCCGGTGTCGGTGTCGAGCGGCGTCATCACCTCCCGGCGCACCTCGAGGAGATGGCCGTCGATCTGCTCCATCCGCTCCTCCAGGCGGGCGAAGGTGACGGCGAGCTCCTCAGAGTCGGCGATGAAGCTCTCCTCGCAGAAGGCGGCGAGCTCCTCCTCATCCCCATCCTCGGGCCACCAGCGCTCGGCCACCTGGCGCACCCCGAGCCGGATGCGCTCGGCCTGCCCCTCGCCAAAGCGGGTGAGCAGCCGCCCGATCGCCCTCTCTACGGCGTCCTCTCCGGGGGCGCTGGGGGAGGGCGGAGCGGTGCCCGTGCTCCGGACGGCTTCGGCGACCGCCGCGGCGGCCAGGGATGCGAGCGGGAGGACGCTGGTGAGGAGGTGGTGTAGGGTCATCGGTGCTCCTTTCGGCGGGGCTATTCTACCGGGTCTTGGAGGCTGCCTCCCCGCCGGCTTTTCACTGGATAGAATGGGGTGGCGACCGGAGCGCGAGAGGAGATCCCATGGACTCGACCCCATCCCGTCCCAAGAAGGC
>JAXDLD010000579.1:0-3042 GCA_034666805.1 Acidobacteriota bacterium | reverse complement strand
TGCCCATCCAGCGCTGGTTCTTCGAGCAGGAGTTTACCGATCCTCACTGGTTCAACCAGAGTGCCCTCCTCCGCCCGCGGCGGCCTCTCGATCCTCGGCTCCTGGCCCGCACCGCGGACCGGCTCTTCACCCATCACGATGCCTTGCGTCTACGTTTCGTGCAGGAAGGTGAGGGCTGGTCCCAGTCCTGCGCCGCGCCGGGTGAACCGGGTCCGTTCGCCGTACTCGATCTCCGCGCTCTCCCGGTGGGCATGCACCCCGCGGCCATCGAAGCCGCGGCCGAGGCTCTCCAGGGCAGCCTCGACCTCGAACGAGGCCCGGTGGTCCGCCTGGCCTGGTTCGACCTCGGCACCGGCAGGGCCGGCCGGCTCTTCGTGGTCTTCCACCACCTGGTGGTGGACGAAGTCTCCTGGCGCGTTCTCCTCGACGACCTGGGAACGGTCTACTCCCGGTTCGAGCGGGGAGATGCCGCCGATCTGCCCGCGAAGACGACCTCCGTCAAGGCCTGGGCCGAGCGGCTCCTGGGGGAGGCCGGTGCGGGCGGGCTGGCGGCTGAGCTTCCCTACTGGCTGGCACCGGGGCGCTCCGCGGTGCGCCCCCTGCCGCTCGACGCCCCGAGCGGCCGCGACACCATGGCGCTCGCCCGGACCCTGGTGACCGAACTGCCGGTCGAGGATACGGCTCACCTGCTGCGCGACGTCCTGCCCGTCTACCGTCTCCAGGCCCAGGAGGTGCTGCTCGCCGCCCTGGCCCTCGCCCTCGCGGGCTGGACGGGGGATCGCCTCGCCCTGATCGACCTCGAGGGTCATGGCCGCGAGGAGGTCTTCGCGGGTGTCGACCTCACCCGGACGGTCGGCTGGTTCGCCATCCTCTACCCCCTCCTGCTCGATCTCCAAACCGTGCGGGCCCCGGGTGAAGTCTTGCGTGCGGTCAAAGAACAAGTGCGGTCCTTGCCTCATAAAGGGCTCGGCTATGGAGTTTTGCGCTACCTGGGAGAGAGCGGCGAGGCCGCTCGCCTGCGTGCTCTCCCCAGGGCGGAGATCCTGTTCAACTATCTTGGGCAGTCGGATGCCTTGGGCGGTGGTGACACCGCGGCCTTCGCGGCAGCTCCCGAACCGAGCGGGTTCGCGGTCTCGCCAAGGGCGCGGCGCAGCCACCTTATCGAGATCGCGGCCATGGCGGCAGGCGGTCGCCTGCGGGTCGAATGGACCTACGGCCCCGAGGTGTTGCAGCCGGCCACGGTCGAGGCCCTGGCAGCCCGCTTCGTAGCGGCGCTGGGGGATCTGATCGCGCACTGCCTGTCGCCGGAAGCCGGGGGCTACACGCCGTCGGACTTCCCGCTCTCCGGCCTGACCCAAGAGGAGCTGGACCGCGTAGTGGGCCGGGACCGCGAGGTCGAGGACGTCTACCCGCTGTCGCCGGTGCAGCAGGGGATGCTGTTCCACACCGTCTTCGAGCCCGAGGTCGGGATGTATGTGGGCCAGTTCGGCTATGAGATCCGTGGCGAGCTGGAGGTGGATCGGCTGCGTCAGGCCTGGCAGGGGGTGATCGATCGTCACCCGGCGCTGCGCACGGGGATCGTGTGGCGTGAGGTTCGGCGGCCGGTCCAGATCGTACGTCGCCGGGTGGAGCTGTCCTGGGAGGAGTCGGACTGGCGGGACCTCGACTCGCCGGCGCAGGCGGTCGACCTGGCCGCGCTCCGCCGGCAGGACCGCGAGCGGGGCTTCGATCTCGAGCGGGCGCCACTTTCGCGCTTCCGGTTGATCCGTCGGGGTGAAAGTCTGTATCACCTCGTGTGGACCTTCCATCAGACGCTGCTCGACGGCTGGAGCCTGCCGGTGATCCTCACCGAGGTGGGGGAGCGGTACCGGGCGGCGGCGGCCGGCCGCGAGTTGGCCGTGCCACCGGCACCGTCCTTCGGCGCCTATATCGCCTGGCTCGAGGGTCAGGGTCTGGGCGCTGCCGAAGCGTTCTGGCGCCGGGAGCTGGCGGGCTTCACGACGCCGACGCCGCTGGCCATCGAGGGTCCTCGCCGGTCAGCACCGCTCCTCGATTTCTACGGGGAAAAAGAGGTTGAGTACCCGGCGGATCTCTCGGTTGGCCTCCAAGCTCTGGCGCGGAGCCGCCAGTTGACGCTCAACACGGTGCTCCAGGGTGCCTGGTGCCTGCTGCTCTCGCGCTACAGCGGGGAGCCCGACGTGGTGTTCGGGGTGACCGTCTCGGGCCGTCCGCCGGTGCTGGCGGGGATCGAGGAGACGGTGGGGATGTTCCTCAACACACTGCCGCTGCGGGTGGCGGCGCCCGGAGCGGAGCGGTGGGTGCCCTGGCTGCGGAAGCTTCAGGAGCGTCAGGTGGAGAGCCGGCAGTACGAGCACGCGTCGCTCGCTGACATCCAGCGTTGGAGCGAGCTGCCCGCCGGCTCGCATCTGTTCGAGAGCTACGTGGTGTTCCAGAACTATCCCATGGAGGAGGCGCTGGCGGAGAGCGGCGGCAGTCTTTCGGTGGGCGATGCGGGGGTGGAGGAGCGGGGCAACTACCCACTGGGGATGATCGCCGAGCCCTCGACCCGTCTCGCGGTGCGGATCGAGTACGACGGGAGCCGTTTCGCGGCGTCGGCGATCGAGCGCCTGCACGGTCATCTGCGCTCGCTGTTGGCGGGCCTGGTGTCGTCGCCGGAGGCGCGTCTGGAGGACCTCGGTCTGCTCGCGGAGTGGGAGCGGGAGCAGGTGCTCCGCCAGTGGCAGGGTGAGGACGTGGGGTGGGCGACGGGGACTCTGGGCGGGCGGCTGGGGTCGCGCGCGGTAGCGCAGCCGGATGCGATCGCGGCGGTCGCCGGGGTTCGGCACCTGTCGTACGGCGAGCTGTCGTCTCGTGGCGCTCTCCTGGCCGGTTACCTCGAAGCTCTGGGAACGGGACCGGAGACCGTGGTGGGCCTCTGCGTGGAACGGTCTCTGGAGCTGGTGGTGGGGACCTGGGGCGCCCTGCTCTCGGGCGCCTCCTACGTGCCGCTCGATCCCGACTATCCGGGTGAGCGTCTGGCCT
>JAXDLD010000578.1:0-3679 GCA_034666805.1 Acidobacteriota bacterium | reverse complement strand
GCCTTGAACTCGCTGCTGTAGATGTCGACCACCGAGAGGAAGAGGGCGGCGATGACCGGACCGGCGATGAAGCCCATGGCGCCGAACATCGAGAGACCGCCCAGGGTCGAGAAGAAGACCATGAGGTCGTGCATGCCGCTCCGCTGCCCCACGAGGCGGGGGCGCAGGACGTCGATCGAGGCCACCACCGAGACCGCGCAGAGCACGAGCCCCGCTCCCTGCCAGGGGTGGCCGGTCAGCCCCTGCACGAGGGCGGCCGGGTAGAGGACGATCCAGGCGCCGAAGAGCGGGATAACGGCGAAAACCCCGGCGACCACCGCCCAGAGGACCGGCGAAGCGACCCCGAAGAGCCAGAGGATGGTGAAGGCGAGGGTCGCCTGGAGGAGGGCGATGACGAGCGTGCCGCGGACGGTGGCGCGGGCCACCGCCGAGAAGCGCGAGATGATCGCCTCCTCGTACTTCTCCTCCATGGGGACCAGGTACTTGAGGCGGGCGATCAGGGCCTCGCCGTCGCGGAAGAAGTAGTACATGGTGAAGAGGGTGATGAAGAGGAGCGCCACCGCCTCGAGGGTGCCGCGCGAGGTGACGTTGATGAGCGCCGCGACGAAGGCGCCGACCGTCGAGGCGACCTCCCGGCCCACGGATTTCCAGTCCACGGCGTCCAGGCGGAGGTCGTGGAAGAAGCTCGTCCGCCGGAGCTGGCCCAAAGGTCCGGCGTCCCCCTCCGAGAGCACCGTGTGGATCTGCCGCGCCGCCATGCCGTAGAACTCGACCGCCTCCCGCGCCACCAGGTGGCCCACGAGATAAAGCGGCAGGATGAGCCCGAGGAGGAGGAGGAGGCAGCAGGCGAGGGAGGCGAAACCGCGCCGGCCCCGCAGGAAGCGGACGACCCGCTCGTAGAGCGGGTAGAAGAGCGTGCAGAAGACCGCCGCCAGGAGGACCGGCACGAGGAAGAGCCGCACCATCCCGAAAAAAAGCAGGGTCGTCGCCAGGAGGAAGGCGACGAAGAAGTAGCGGCTCAGGAGCTTGTCGCGGGTCATGGTCTCTCGGTATTCAGCCATTCAGATGAATAGATGCACGACTATTGTACGCCTCGCGCGCCCTCCGTGGCTCGTCGGTTGCATGGCGGGGGATAAGCAGCCCGCCTGGCGGGCAGGAGAACGACCATGAACCGACGCCTCTTCCCGCTCGTGCTCGCGCTCACCCTGGCGCCGTTCGGGCTTGCCGCAGCGCCCCCGGCGCGACCCGCCCAACGACCGGCTCCAGCAGCGCCAGCCGTTCCGGCGCCGGCGCCCGCTCCGGCGGCACAGCCCCCGGCCGTCCAGCCCGCTCCGCAGCCGGCAGCGCCAGCGCCAATGCCGGCACCGCAGGCCTCGGAGCCCCCGGCGGCGCCCGCTCCCCCGGCACCGGGGGTGCCCGGTCAACCGGTTCAGCCGGCATTGCCGGCATCGCCGCCGCTGCCGCCTCCCCCGCCGCCGTCGCCCAAATCGATGCTCGACGTCCAGGTCCTCCTCGACCGGGTGAGCTTCTCCCCCGGGGTGATCGACGGCAAGGGCGGCAGCAACACCAGGAAGGCCCTCTCGGCCTTCCAGGCGGCGCACGACCTCCCGGTCACCGGCAAGATCGACAACGTCACCTGGCAGAACCTCGTGGCCGCGGGCGGCCAGCAGACCCTGGCCGACTACATCATCACCGCGAACGATCTGGTCGGGCCGTTCATCCCCCAGATCCCCGAGGACATGGAAGCGAAGGCGAAGCTCCCGTCCCTCGCCTACACCTCGCCCCTGGAGCTCTTCTCGGAGAAGTTCCACACGACGACGCAACTCCTGCAGAAGCTCAACCCCAGGGCCCAGTGGAACGCCGCCGGCCAGGTGATCCGGGTGCCCAACGCCCGACCGACCGCCCCCGAATCCGCGGGCAACGAGCAGAAGCCCGCGGACGTGCGGGTGGTGGTCTCCAAGAAGGACTGGACGTTGACCGTCGAGCGCGGCGACGACATCCTGTTCTTCGCCCCGGTGACGGCGGGGAGCGAGCACGACCCGCTGCCGCTCGGCAACTGGAAGGTCAACGGCGTGGCCCACCACCCGGTCTTCCACTACAACCCGAAGCTCTTCTGGGACGCCAAGCCGGAAAACGAGAAGGCGACCATCCCGGCCGGCCCCAACAACCCGGTCGGAGTGGTGTGGATCGACCTGAGCAAGGAGCACTACGGGATCCACGGCACGCCGGAGCCGGACAAGATCGGCAAGACCGCCTCCCACGGCTGCGTGCGCCTCACCAACTGGGACGTCCTCACGGTCGCCAGCCTCGTGAAGGCGGGGACTCCCGTCATCTTCCATGAGTAGGAAGCCTGGAGAGCGCTCGGTCGGCCTGGCCGTATTCGGCGGCTTCGTGCTGGGAGCGGCGACCGTGCTGCTCATCGTCTGGGCCTACGGCGTCAGGTGGCGCGGGCAGCCGGAGGTGGCGGCGACCTCTCCAGCGCCCGCGCCGCCGGTCGCCGTCCTGGCGGCTCCAGCCCCCGCGGCACCGGGGGTTCCCGCAGCTCCGGCCCCAGGAGCGCCGGCCCCCGTCCCCACACCGGCAGCCCCGCCCAGCCTTCCCACGGTCACTCCGAAGCCCGTGCCCCTACCCGCGCCGGCCGACTCAACCGCTGCCGCCGCCGACACCGCCGACCTCGCCCGGCGCCAACTCCTGCTGCCGGTCCAGGGGATACGCCCGGAGGCACTCCAGGACACCTTCACCGACGCGCGCGGCGGCGGAGCCCGGTCGCACGAGGCGCTGGACATCGCGGCGCCGCGCAACACCCCGATCCTGGCAGTCGAGGACGGCAAGGTCGCCAAGCTCTTCACCAGCAAGCTGGGGGGGTTGACGATCTACCAGTTCGATCCTTCCACGACCTACGCCTACTACTACGCCCACCTGGAGCGCTACGCCGACGGCCTGAAGGAGGGTGACCCGGTGCGCCGCGGGCAGGTCCTGGGCTACGTCGGCACCTCCGGCGACGCTCCTCCGGACGCCCCCCACCTCCACTTCGCCATCCTGCGGCTCACCCCGGAGAAGCACTGGTGGCAGGGGACGGCCCTCAACCCCTACCCGATCCTGCGCCCGGGCGCAGCGGCCTCCTCGCCAGGGCGGTAACGCCTAGTGGTGGCCCTCCCCGTACTTCTTCTCCCCCGCCTCGACCTTGAGGGCGAGCTTGTTGTCCTTCGGCGGCAGGGGACAGGTGGCGAAGGAGGTGAAGGCGCAGGGGGGGTTGTAGGCCTTGTTGAAGTCGACCACCACCCTGCCGTCCTTGGGCGCCGCGGTGTCCAGGAAGCGACCGGCACCGTAGGTCTCGTGACCGTTGGTCGGGTCGCCGAAGATGAGGAAGAGGGTGCCGTCCTTGTCGTCCGCCAGGGCGTCCAGCCGGTAGGTCCGGCCGTCCTTCTCGAAGACCACCGCCCCTTTCGAGGGTGACTCCTCGACCTGGCCGAGGACGTTGGGAATGGCGAGCTTCTTGGGCGGGTCGTAAGGTTCGAAGCGGGCATCGAAGCGCCACGCAGGCCGGGCCGGGTAGGTATCGATGTCGTGGAAGGCGGCCAAGGCCGGGCTCTTGGTGTCCTTGATCCGCACCCCGATCCGGTCGCCGCGCTGGATGATGAAGAAGTGCAGCGACCCGAGCGCGAGCTGGACCGGGCGG
>JAXDLD010000577.1:0-4851 GCA_034666805.1 Acidobacteriota bacterium | reverse complement strand
GTTCTGGACGAGCTTCCTGATCCGGACCTACGCCTGGATGTTCATCCTGCGGAGCGAGGGCCTGCTCAACCGGCTGCTCCTGGGCGCCGGGGTGATCGCTCACCCTCTGCCGCTTCTCTACACCCAGCTCGCGGTGATGCTCGGCCTCATCTACGGCGAGCTGCCTTTCATGATCCTGCCGCTCTACGCCTCGCTCGAGAAGCTCGACCGCTCGCTCCTGGAGGCCGCCGCCGACCTCGGGGCGGGCCGCGCCGGCTCGTTCCTCCGGGTCACCCTGCCGCTTACCCTCCCCGGCATGGCCGCCGGGGTGGTGCTCGTCTTCATCCCCAGCCTCGGGCAGTTCGTGGTCTCGGACCTCCTGGGCGGGGCGAAGAGCGTCCTCGTCGGCAACCTGATCCAGAACCAGTTCGCCGTGGCCCGCAACCAGCCGTTCGGCGCCGCCCTCGCCTTCGAGCTGACGGGGGCCGTCCTCCTCCTCCTCGGAGCGTACGCCCTCTACACCCGCCGGAGCGGGGGAGAGGAGGCGCTCCTGTGAGATCAGGGCGATCGGGCGGGCCGGGCCGGGCGCTCCTCGGCGCGCATACGCTCCTCGTCTACCTCTTCCTCTACGGGCCGATCGCCGTGCTCGCGGTCTTCTCCTTCAACGCCGGCCGGCAGACCGCGATCTGGGAAGGGTTCACTCTCGACTGGTACCGCCGCCTGCTCGCGGACGACCGGCTCCTCGCCGCCGCCGGCAACAGCCTGCTCGTGGCCGCGGTGGCAACCATCGCCGCCACCACCCTCGGCACCGCCGCCGCTCTCGCGCTCGCCCGGCAGGGTGCAAGGTTCCGCGGTCGCCGTGCCACCCAGGGCCTGCTCTATCTACCGGTGATCCTCCCCGAGGTGGTCCTGGGCGCCGCCCTCCTCACCTTCTTCGGCCTCGCCCGGCTGCGCCTCTCGCTCGGCACGGTGATCGTCGCCCATGTCGTCTTCAGCCTGTCCTACGTGGCGATCGTCGTCCGCGCCCGCCTGGCCGGGCTCGATCCCTCGCTGGCGGAGGCGGCGCGCGACCTGGGGGCCGGGCCGTGGGAGACCTTCCGCCGGGTGACCCTGCCGCTCGCCCTGCCGGGGATCGCCGCCGCCGCCCTCCTCGTCTTCACCCTGTCGATCGACGACTACGTCGTCACCTCCTTCGTCGCCGGAGTGGGGGCCACGACGCTCCCGCTCCACATCTACTCGATGCTCAAGGTGGGTGTCACGCCCGAGGTCAACGCCGTGTCGACCCTCCTCCTGGCCGTCACCATCGTCCCCATCGTCCTCGCCCACCGGCTGCTCCAGGGGAGCCCGCGCCCGGAAGCCGCGAGGGCGGAGCCGTGAGGCGGCTGGCCTTCCTCGCGATTCTCCTCACGCTGTTCGCCTGCGGTGGAAAGGGGAGTCCCGCCGGCGGGAAGCGCCAGGTCAACCTTTATATCTGGACCAACTACCTCCCAGACGAGGTGGTGGCCGGTTTCGAGAAGCGGACAGGGATCCATATCAACGTCGACACCTACGCCTCGAACGAGGCGCTCCTCGACAAGGTGCAGTCCGGGGTCGCCGACTACGACGTCGTCGTCCCCTCGGACTACATGATGAAGATCCTCATCCCCCAGAAGCTGCTCCACCCGCTCGACCACGCGCGGCTGCCGCACATGGCGAACCTCGATCCGCGCTTCCTGAATGAGAAGTACGACCCGGGCAACGGCTACTCGGTCCCCTACCTCTGGGGGACGACCGGTCTGGGCTACGCGAAGAAGCTGGGGGTGATCGATAGCTGGCAGGCGGTCTTCGAACCGCGTTACGCCGGCCGCGTCCTCATGCTCGACGATGTCCGCGAGGTCTTCGGCGCCGCTCTCCGGCTCCTCGGTCACTCGATCAATGAGCGCGATCCGGCCGTCCTCAAGAAAGCCGCCGAAATGCTGAAGTCCCAGAAGCGGCTGGTGCGGACCTACAACAGCGCCGATTTCGCCAACCTCCTGGCGACCGGCGACGTCGACCTCGCCCAGGGCTTCAACGGCGAGCTCGCCAAGGTGGTGGCCAAGGAGCCCGCCCGTTTAGGTTATGTAGTGCCGAAAGAGGGCGGCACTCTGTGGATCGACAATCTGGCCATTCCCAAGTCGGCCCGCCACGTGGATGAGGCCTACGCTTTTCTCGACTACATCCTGGAGCCCGATGTGGCAGCCGCGATCGTCAACGGCGTTCACTACGCGAGCGCCAACCGGGAGGCGTTGGGGAAGATCAATCCGAAGATCGCGGGCGATCCAGCGATCTATCCACCGAAGGCGATTCTCGACCGCTGTGAGCTGATCGAGGACCTGGGGCAGACGACGCAGCTTTTGGATCAGCTTTGGACGGAGGTCAAGGCGCAGTAGGGGGGAAGCTGCTTCTTACTCGCTCCAGCGGAGGAAGATCTCCCGCGCTTCACGAATTCGCCACATCTGCAGCCCAGCACTGGAAACCCGGATGACAGCTCCGAGCCGGCGGGCTCGCGACTTGAGGTGAGGATGACGCAGACACCGGCGTACGAACAAGGCTGATTCGTTCGGTCTTACGGCCAGGTACACCAGACAATAGCTTGCGTGACACAGCTTCCTATCGTAGAAGCCCCCATCACGAGTGAAGAAAGTAGGCCGACTCTGTTGGTTCAGAAATCCGGTGATGCGATCATCTTGGATACCCTTCTCGCTGATGTCTCGGCCGATGAGAAGAGCCCGGATCCGCCAATGGCGCAACAGTTGCCACTGGCTTTCCGGGATATTCTCATCCAGGATGACCACAGAGCCGGGTCGGTTTCAAGCTGAGTGCAAGTCGTATTCGTCGACGTGATCGAGGAGCGCGCGGGTGGCGAGCTGGAGTGCCTCGGCGATGGCTTCCCTGGAGATGCTTCCGTGCCATTCCTCGATCACGGTCTCCCAGGCCAGCCCATCGGCAATCTGCTCCAGCACGTCAGAGACGAGGACGCGCGTGGAACGAAAAGTGGGACTCCCGTGGCAGACCCCGGGGTCGGTGACGATATGACGGCCGATGAGTCGAGCTGGCATTCTGTTGGTTCCTGTCGTCGGTGGCATGGACCGCAGGCAGTTTAGCACGTGGCGCCCAGACCTCACTCCCCCAAGAACACCCCCACCTCCCGCAACTTCCGCAGCAACGCCGCCTTCCCCTTTGGCTCCATGAGCTCGACGACCGTATCGGTCAGCGGCATAACGTTCTTCCCTCCCGCGGCGAGCACCCGCCGCGCGGCCTCGACGTCCGGGCAGTGCACGAGGACCGCGGGACGCACGGTGATTCGGCGGGTCTGGCCGAACCAGCCGGTGATCTCCCGGGCCACGTTGTCCGGCACCCCTTTCGCTGCCGCTTGGCGGAGGGTCGCGAGGGCCTGCTCGGCGGTCAGGCCGGTCGCCGCCGCCCCCAGGACTGCGCGCTTGGTGATCCGGAAGAGGGTGCCGACGCCGGTGCCGCGGCGCTCGGCGAAGCGGGCGATGGCGGCCTCGGTGGTGATCGAGGGGGAGAGGAAGACGACGTCGAAGTTGGGTTGCACGACGACCTCGGCGGGGCGGTCGGCGGCGACCTCGAAGTCGTCCGCCAGGCCCAGCAGGTAGAGGCCGATGTCGGTGAGCGCGAAGCAGCTCTTCTCCCCGACCCGGCCGAGCTGGATGCCCCCGACGAGGAGGAGGCGTTCGTGCAGGAAGCTCAACAGGCGGCGCGCCCAGATCCCCTCGAGCTGGTCGGGGTTCCCTGGCAACCAGTAGTAGCGCTTGCCCGAGCGGCTGAGCTCGACGAGCGGGTTGCGAGCCTGGGAGCGATGGCTCAGGAAGTCGACGACGTCGAAGAAGACGCCCGGGCGAAGATCCTTGAAAGCGGTTACGGTCGCGCCTGCCTCGTCGAAGTCCGAGGTGGGCTGAAGGCTCCATTCATCGGGGATGAAGTCGAGGCCCGTGCCGCGGATCGGACGCCGGCCCGGCTTCTTGATGTTTTCGAGGAGAAGCTGCAACCGCGCCTTGGCGGGGAGCTCGAGCCAACTCCTCCCCGGGCCGGTGGCGGCGAGATGGGGACGCCTCTCCTCGTCGCGCGTCACCTCCAGGAAGCCGAGCCGGGAGAGCGTCCAGGCGGCGTGCTCGACCCGTTCGGGAAGGGAGGCGGCGAAGGTCTCCTGGAGCCAGTCCGGGAGGGGGGAGAGGAGCGCGGCCAGAGTGTCGCGGGCGCGGGCGAAGATCGTCATGTCGTTGCTGCGCAGCCGCGGCGGCTCGGCCGTGCAGGCGGCGAGAATGGCGACCATGTCCTCGATCACGAAGCCGGCGGCAGAGGTCTCCTCCGGCTCCACCGGTGCCGGATGGGGAACGGCCGTCTGCTGCAGCCGCCGGACGAGGGGAGGCCAGAGGCCGACGACCGGCTCCAGGTCGGCGGGGCGGAGGGCCGGGAACAGGAGCAGGTAGCGGAGACCGGCGTAGAGGGCCTTGCCGAGGACGGCGCGCGGCAGCTTGGGAAGGGCGCGCGCGAGATCTCCCAGCTGGCATGGGGAGCCGGCCGTGAGGAGCCGGTCGATCACGGCGCGGAGGGCGGGAGCCACGGGGGGCTCGGCGAAGCAGAGGAGGCCGGCGCCGCCGGAGCGCTTTTTTTCCCAGGCGATGGGGTCACGGGCCTGCCTGAAGCTCTCCAGCCACTCCACGGAGGAGACCCGATCCGCGGCGAGCTGGCGAGTCACATAGCGGGGCCCATCGCCGAGCAGCCTCCCGCACTCCTCCATGGAAAAGTGGAGCTCGATGTAAGCCTCCAGCATGGCCTGGATGGGCTGCTCGAACGGCTGCAGGCGAGCCATGGCGCGCAGGCCACGGAGGA
>JAXDLD010000576.1:0-6552 GCA_034666805.1 Acidobacteriota bacterium | reverse complement strand
GGTCGGCGGTGTTGGGCGTCGAGCGAGTCGGCCGGGACGACAACTTCTTCGCCCTGGGAGGCGACTCGATCCTCAGCCTCCAGGTCACGGCGCGGGCCCAGAGCCAGGGCCTGCGCCTGAATCCGCGCCAGGTCTTCGAGCACCCGACGGTGGCGGAGCTGGCCCGCGTGGCGACCGCCGGGCCGGCGGTCGCGGCCGAGCAGGGACCGGTGGTGGGAGAGGTGGCGCTGCTCCCCATCCAACACGCCTTCTTCGCCGGCGAGCCCGAGGACCCGGACTGGTTCAACCTCTCCGTCCCCCTGGAGCTGGCGGCAGCCTGGCCGCCGGCCCATCTGGCGCGAGCCTTGACGGCGCTCGCCGAGCACCACGATGCCCTGCGGGCCCGCTTCGAGCGGCGGGACGGGGTCTGGCGCCAGAAGCTGGCGGCGCCGGGGGTGCCGGTGCCCTGGATCGAGGTCGCCCTGGAGGCCCTTCCGGCAGCCGGCCGGCCGGCTGCGATGGCGGCGGTGGGGGAAGCGTTGCAGTCGGCTCTCGACCTCGCCCACGGTCCAATCTTCGCCGGCGCCCTCTTCACCGGCGCGGCGGGTGCGCGGTCGACCCGCAGGGTGCTGCTCCTCGCCTGTCACCACCTCGTGGTCGACCACGTTTCCTGGCAGATCCTGCTCGAGGACCTGGTGACCGCCTGCGAGCACCAGGCGGCTGGCGCGCCGATCCGGCTGCCCCGGAAAACGACCTCGGTGGCCGCCTGGGCCCGCGGGCTGATCGAGCTTGCCGGCAGCCGTGAGCTCGCCGCCGAGACGCCCTACTGGCTCGACGAGCGGCGCCTCCGGGTCCGCCCGCTGCCGGTCGACGATCCGCTCGGGTCGACCGCGGTCCGGGCCACCCGCACCCTGACCTTCCTCCTCGCCGAGGAACCGACCCGGCGGATTACGACCGGCCTGCCGGCGGCCTACCGGATGCAGATTCACGAGGGCTTGCTGGCCACCCTGGCGCAGGCGTTCCGGGCGTGGACCGGCGAGCCCCTGCTGCTCGTCGACCTCGAGGGGCACGGCCGGGAGGAAGACGCGCTCGCCGACCGGAGCGGCGCCGACCTCGCGCGCACGGTGGGCTGGCTCGCCACCCTGTCACCCGCCCTCCTCGACCTCTCGACCACCGGCTCGCAGGCGGACGCGCTCAAGGCGGTCAAGGAGCAGCTGCGCGGCGTACCGCGCCACGGTCTGGGCTACGGGCTGCTCCGTTTCCTCGCTGCCGGGCCGACCGCCCCGGTGCAGGCGGCGCCGGCGGCGCCTGCGGCATGGGCGGCGCAGCCCGCCGCCGAAGTGCTCTTCAACTACGGCGGCCAACTCGACGCCGCCCTGCCCACGGGGGCCAGGATCGCCCTCTCGCGGCAGCCGCTGGGCGCCCAGCAGAGCCCGAGGGCCCGCCGGACGCATGCGATCGAGATCAACTCCGGGATCACCGGCGGGCGCCTCGAGATCGCCATCTCCTACGCCGCCACCCGCCATCGGCCCGAGACGATCGAACGGCTGGCGGCCGGCTGGCGCGACGCGCTCGGGGCGCTCGCCGAGCACCTGGGCAGCGGCGCGGCGGGAGGCTTGACCCCGTCGGACTTCCCGCTCGCCGGGATCGCCCCGACGCGGCTCGACGAGCTCGCCGCCGAACGGGAGATCGAGGACCTCTATCCGCTCTCGCCCCTCCAGGAGGGGATGCTGTTCCATGCCTCCTACGCCCCCGAAGCCGGGGTCTACATGGCGCAGATGGTCTGCGAAATCGAGGGGGAGCTCGACGCCGCCGCCTTCGCGGCAGCCTGGCGCCAGCTCACGGTGCGCCATCCGGCCCTCCGCACGTCGTTCCACCTGGCGAAGCTGGCGCGGCCGCTCCAGCTCGTCGAGCGGGAGCCGGCTCTCGACTGGCGGGAGGAGGACGAGACGGCCCTCGACCCGGCCGAGGCCGCGGCGCGCCTCGCCGCCTATCTGGCGGCGGATCGGGAGCGGGGTTTCGACCTGACGCGGGCGCCGCTGTCGCGCCTGCTCCTCCTCCGCCGGGGGGAGCGCGCGCACCGGTTGGTCTGGAGCTTCCATCAGATCCAGGTGGACGGCTGGAGCCTCCCCATCCTGCTGCGCGAGGTGGGGGTGCTCTATCGCGCGGCGCGCGAAGGGCGGACCGCGCCCCTGCCGCGAGCCCGCCCCTACCGTGACTACATCGCCTGGCTCGCGCGCCGCGACGTCTCCCAGGCGGAAGCCTTCTGGCGGCGCGAGCTGGCGGGTTTCACGGGGCCGACGCCCCTGCCGGGACAGCTCGGCGGCCTGCGCCGGGCGGAGCGCGAGACGGCCGAGGTCCATCTGTCCGCGGCCGCCACCGCCGCCCTCCAGGCGGCCGCCCGGCGCACGCGGGTGACCTTGAACACTTTGCTCCAGGCGGCATGGGGCCTCCTCCTGGCCCGGGAGAGCGGCGAGCCCGAGGCCGTTTTTGGTGCCACCACCTCCGGCCGCCCGGCCGACCTCGCGGGTGTCGAGGGGATGGTCGGGCTCTTCATCAACACCCTGCCGGTACGGGTGCCGGCGCCGGAGGGGGAGAGCGTCGAACGTTGGCTGGGGGCCCTCCAGGACCGCCAGGCGGAAATGCGCCAGTTCGAGTGGACCGCGCTCTCCCAGATCCAACGCTGGAGCGGTTCGGCGACCCGCTCGCTGTTCGAGAGCTTCCTCGTCTTCCAGAACTACCCGCTCGACCGCGAAGCCCTGGCGGGCGCGGGAGATATAGTCCTCGCCGATCTGCGCTCGTTCGAGCGCTCGCACTACCTGCTGACCTTGGTCGCCCGCCCCGGGCGCGAGCTGGCCCTGGAAGTGGCCTGGGACCGGGCGGCTCTCGACGGGCTCGCCGTCCGGCGCGCTCTGGGCCGCCTCGTCGTGCTCTGCCAGGAGATCGCCGGGCCGCCGGACCGCGCCCTGGGCGAGCTGTCGCTCCTCTCCGCGCCCGAACGTCACCAGCTGCTCGTCGAATGGAACGATACCGCGCGTCCGCCGGCCGCCTACGTACCCGTCACCCGGCGGATCGACGCCTGGGCCGAGCGGACGCCCGGGGCCGTAGCCCTGCGGTCCGGGAGCCTCCGCTGGACCTACGCCGACCTCGCCCGGCAGACCCACCAGCTGGCGCGGCGGTTGCTCGGGTTGGGGGTCGGGCCCGAGGCGCGGGTCGGGCTCCTCCTCGAGCGTTCGCCCGAGCAGATCGTGGCGACGATCGCGACCTGGAAGGCGGGCGGCGCGACGCTGCCCTGCGATCCGACCCACCCGTTCGACCGCCTCGCCTTCATGCTCGAAGAGGCCGAGGTCGCGGTGCTCGTCTGCACCCGGCGCCAGCTCGCGAGCTCGCCCGAGCTCGCCCGGCTGCCGGTGCCCTGCTGGCTGCTGCTCGACGAAGACGTTCCCGACGTTCCCGACCTTCCCGACGTTCCCGACGCCGCGGATCCTGCGCGCCTGGCCTATCTGATCTACACCTCGGGCACCACGGGGCGTCCGAAGGCGGTTCTCGTCGAGCAGGGTCATCTCGCCCACACGCTCAAGGTGGCGGCCGAGGCTCTGGGGCTGGCGCCCGGAGACTCGATGCCCAGCCTCTCCCCGCCCTCCTTCGACATCTCTCTCTTCGATTCGCTGGCCCCGCTGACGCTGGGCGGCACGACCGTAGTCCTGGCGCGCGAGGAGGTGCTCGACCTCGATCGTCTCGCGGCCACGCTCTCGGAGGTGGACCTCTACCACGCGGTACCGAGCCTCCAGCGCCGCCTGGTCGACCATATGAGGGCCCGGAGCAGCCCGCCGCCGGCCCGACTCCGGGGCATCCTCTGCGGTGGGGACGCCGTGCCCTCCGAGCTCCTCCGCGATCTCGCCGCCGCCTTCCCGGCCTGCGAGATCGCCGTGCTCTACGGTCCGACCGAGGCGACGATCCTCGCCACCGCCCATCGCGTGCCGCCTGGAGAGAGCCGGCCGCGCGGTCTCCTCGGGCGTCCGTATGGCGACGTCCGGCTGCGGGTCGTCGACTCCGGGGGCCGGCCGGCGCCGATCGGCGTCGCGGGCGAGCTCTGGATCGGCGGCGGCGGCGTCGCCCGCGGCTACCTGCGGCGCGACGAGCTCACCCGGGAGCGCTTCGTCCATGCCGGCGGCGAGCGTTGGTACCGCACGGGAGACCGGGTTCGCTACCTCGCCGACGGCCAGGTCGAGTTTCTCGGCCGGATCGACGACCAGGTCAAGATCCGTGGCTTCCGGATCGAGCTCGCCGAGATCGAGTCGGTGCTCGTCGGCCATCCCGGCGTCTGCCAGGCGGTCGTCACGGCGCGCGATGCCGGCGATGCCGGCGAGGCCGAGCGCCGCCTGGTCGCCTACTTCGTGCCGGCGAGCGCGTCCGCGCCGACCGCGAGCGAGCTCCACGCCTTCCTCGCCGAACGCCTGCCGGAGTTCATGCTTCCGGCCGTCTTCATGCCGCTCGCGGAGCTGCCGCTCTCCGCCCACGGCAAGATCGATCGCGCGAGCCTGCCCGACCCGAGCTTCGAGCGGCCCGATCTCGCGACGGCCTATGTGCCGCCGCGGGGCGAGGTCGAAGCTGCTTTAGCTGCCCTCTGGGGAGCGGTGCTGCGGGCGGAACGGGTGGGGATGCACGACAACTTCTTCGAGCTCGGCGGCGATTCGATTCTCGGCCTGCAGATCGTGGCGCGCGCCCAGCAGGCGGACCTCGCGTTTTCGGTGCGCGACCTCTTCGAGCACCCGACGATCGCCGGCCTGGCGCCCCTGGTGGTCCAGGCCGCTCCCCGCGGACCGGCGGAGCAGGGAGCCGTCGTCGGGGCGGTGCCGCTGCTGCCGATCCAGCTCCGCTTCTTCGCCGAGGAGCGCTCGCAACCGCACTGGTTCGCCATGTCCGTGCTGCTCGAAGTGGCGGGGTTGCAGGCGCCGATCCTTGAGCGGGCTCTGGTCTCCCTCGTCGAGCACCACGACGCCCTGCGCTCCCGGTTCCAGCGCACCGAGGCCGGCTGGAGCCAGGAGATCGTCCCTCCGGAAGAGGCGCCGCTGGTGGTGAGGGATCTCGATCTCTCCCGCCTGGAGGCGCCACGGCGCGGCGCGGCGCTCGCGGCGGCGGGCGAGAGCCTCCAGGCGGGCTTCGACCTCACCCGCCCACCCCTCCTCGGCGCCGCCCTCTTCGACCTCGGCACGGACGGGGAGCGGCTCCTCCTCACCGCCCATCACCTGGTCGTCGACGCGGTCTCTTGGCGGATCCTGCTCGAAGACCTGGCGACCGCGTACCGCCAGGCGGAGTCGGGTGCCGCGATCGAGCTGCCGGCCAAGACCTCCTCGGTCCAGGCATGGGCCTCGGCGATCGCCGGCCTCGCGACATCCGAGGAGCTTGCCGCGGAGGCCGGGTATTGGCTGGCCGCGTCTCCCGCCGCCGCGCCCCTGCCAGCCGACTTCCCCGCGGGTGTCAACGCGAACGCCTCGGCCCGGGTCGTCGCCACGCGCCTCGCGAGGCACGAGACGTCGTCTCTTCTCACCGTGGCTCTCGAGGCCTACCGCAACCAGGTGCCGGATCTCCTGCTCGCCGCCCTGGCCCGCTGCCTGGTCCGCTTCACGGGCGGTTCGCGGATCGCCGTCGATCTCGAGGGACACGGGCGCGAGGAGATCGGCGCCGGGCTCGACCTCACCCGGACGGTGGGCTGGCTCACCACCCTCTTTCCGGTCGAGCTGGCGGCGGGAGACAGTGAAGCGGCGGCCCTGGTGACGACCAAGGAGACGCTGCGGGCCCTGCCGCGCCACGGGCTCGGCTACGGCGTCCTGCGCTGGCTCACCGGCGGGCCGGGAGGCGCCGCGCTCGCCGCCCGGCCGGTGCCCGCCGTCGGCTTCAACTACCTCGGCCGGCTCGACGCCGGCACGTCGGCGGACCTGCGCCTGGCGCGTGACCCCATCGGGGCCCCGCAGGGCCCGCGGGAGATGCGGGCGCATCCGATCGAGGTGAATGCCCAGGTCCTCGACGGCCAGCTGGAGGTCGACTGGAGCTACAGCTCGAATCTCCATCGGCGAGAGACGATCGCGGGCCTCGCGGACCTGTACCTGGCCGATCTCCGCGCCTTGATCGCCCACTGCCTGGAGAGGGACTCCGGCAGCTTCACGCCCTCGGACTTCCCGCTCGCGGGCCTCGCGGCGGATGAGCTCGCGGCCCTCCTCGTCGAGCATGGCGGGCGTGCGCTCGCGACCCCTCGGAGCGGCCTGCTCGAAGACCTCTATCCGCTCTCGCCGGCCCAGGAGGGAATGCTCTTCCACAGCCTGCTCGAGCGCGCGGCCTATTTCGAGCAGGTCAGCGCCCGGCTCGAAGGCGCGATCGATCCCGTGGCCCTGCGGAGCGCCTGGCAGAGCGCGGTCGACCGCCATCCCATCCTGCGCACGGCCATCTCGTGGCAGCGGCAGGACCGGCCGCTCCAGGTGGTCCACCGGCGCGTCGAGCTCCCCTGGCGCGAGGAAGACTGGCGGGGGGCGTCCCCGGCCGAGTGCTCCGTCCGCCTCGCCGAGCTCCTGCGCG
>JAXDLD010000575.1:0-11085 GCA_034666805.1 Acidobacteriota bacterium | reverse complement strand
AACCCGGCGACCTGGCCGGTGTGCGCTCGGAGCTCAAGCGCCTGGGCTATCTCTCGCACGGCTTCGAGCGCTACCTGCTCCAGGACGCTCTCCGCCCGCAGCGCCCCTGGCGGACCCTCCTCGATCTGACCGCCAAGGTCTCCCTCCTGGGCGGCGCCGGGCTCGCCCTCGTCCTCTCCTTCGCCCTCTGCGCCGCGAACGGCAGCCTGACCGCCACACCCCTGGACCTCCTGGCCCTCTTCCTCCACCTCTTCCCGCCCATCGCCATCCTCGCCGCGGCCGGCTTCCTCGCCCTCTGCGGCGTCGTCATCCTCGTCCTCAAGCTCTACCACGTGCGGCGGATCGAGACCCTGGCGCTGGCGGCGGCGGTGGCCGCCGGGGCCGCCGCCTTGGGCCTCGCCCTCTTTCGCGGGCGCGATCTCGTGGCCGGCAGCCCGCGCTGGCAGCTCGCGGTCGTCGCCGTCGCCGCGCCCGCCGCCGTCTACCTGCTGATCAAGCTGATCTACCACGGCCTCCTCGCCCTCGCCATCCGGCTGACCGACGCGCCGCCCGACCGCCGGCTCTTCTCGCGCCGAGGGCTGGGGTTCGGCATTCTCTCCGCCGCCTTCCTCCTCACCTTGCCGGCGGTCCTCGCCGCCGCCCGGGGGGAGAGAGTCGAGACCCCGCCCTCGCTCCCCGAGGCGCCCGGCGACCGGGTCCTCCTCCTCGGGATCGACGGCGTGCTGCCGGCCGAGGCGGACTATCTCTTGAAGACCGGCGACCTGCCGGCCCTCGCCCGCCTGGCGGGGGAGTCGGGCGGGGCGCGGGCCTATGTCCGGGGCCCGGAGCCGCCGGCCTCCTTCTGGGCCTCGGTCGCCACCGGCCTTCCCACCCCGGAGCATGGGGTCGCCTCGCTCGACAGCTTCCGGCCCCTTCTCGTCAGCACCCCGCTCGCCCGCACCGGGGCGCTCCGCGCCTACTGGAGCAGGATCGAGGTGCCGCTCCACCTGGCCGAGTACCGGCCGGTGCTCGCCAACCGGCGGAGCGCCTTCACGGTCTGGGAGCTCGCCGCCCGCGGCGGCGCGCCGGTCCTCGCGGTCAACTGGTGGGCGACCTTCCCCGCCGCCCCCCTCCCCGGGCTGGTGATCGCCCATGGCGGCTACCAGCTCCTGCACGAGGGGGCGGAGGGGGCGGTGGCGCCGGCCGCCGCGCGCCCGGCGCTCGCCGCCGCGGCCCACGCCGTCGCCAGCCAGGCGAGGGAGGTCGACCCGCGGCTCGGCGCCGCCCTCACCGCCGCCGACCGCCAGGCCCTCCTCGACCGCGCCCTCCTGCCCGACCGCTTCTACCGCCAGGCCTTCGAGCGCGGGCTCCTGAGCCGGCCCCGCGCCGCCGCCCTCTACCTGCCGGGGCTCGACATCGCCGCCGACGGCTTTCGCGGCAGCGGCCTCGCCTTCGCCGACCTCCTGCGCGCCGAGCTGGCGGCGGCCGACGGGCTCCTCGGCCGCGCCCTGGGGAGCGAAGGGGGGATCGGGACGATCGTCGTCGTGCTCGACCCGGGGCGGCGCTCGCGGGGCGGAGAGGGGCGGGTGATCCTCTGGCGGCGGGCCGGATGCCCGGGAGCCGGGACAGCCCCCGGGGGCCGTTTCACCATCGAGTCCGCGGCCTCGGCGCTCCTCCGGGCGGCCGGTCTGCCGCAGAGCGCGGAGCTGCCGGAGCCCCCGGACGGGTGCCCCTGGCCGGCCCCGCCGGCGGTCCTCCCGGGCTACGGCCGGCCGACCACGGCCAAGGCCCCGGCGGAGGCCGGCGGAGAGTATCTGGAAAATTTGAGATCGCTCGGGTACCTTTGAAGCACCCTTTGTGTTGGAGGGAATGCCACCGCTCGCCTGTCCCGTTGTTTCCAACGCCTGGAAAATCGGGTGCGGACCGAACTCTGTTCCATGGACGAGATATACGAGGACAACCCGATGGGGATGCGTAGAGCCCTGGCGTTTCTCGCCCTGGCGGCGGCGTGCACGCCGGTGACGAGAAAGCCGATCGAGGGGGTCGACCTCTCCGGACACCCGGCCGCCGCCCCGGTCACCCCGGCCCCGGCCCGGATGGCCGCCGCCCCTCCCGCCGCGGCCTCCGGGCTCCCCGGGCGCCTGACCTACCCGTCGACGCGGACGGTCGACCAGACCGACCTCTTCCACGGCGTCCAGGTGGCCGACCCCTACCGCTGGCTCGAAGACCTCGACTCGCCGGAGACCGCCGCCTGGGTGGCGGCGGAAAACCAGGTCACCTCGGGCTACCTGGCGACGATCCCCGAGCGCGAGCGCATTAGGCGGCGCCTGACCGAGCTCTGGAACTACGAGAAGTACGACGTGCCGACCAAAGAGGGCGAGCGCTACTTCTTCGCGAAGAACGACGGCCTCCAGAACCAGAGCGTCATCTATACCCTGGACCGCCTGGACGGCACGCCGCGCAAGCTGATCGACCCCAACACCCTGTCGGCCGACGGCACCATCGCCCTCGCCTCCTTCTCGGTGAGCCACGACGGCAACCGGATGGCCTACTCCCTCTCCTCCGGCGGCTCGGACTGGGAGGAGATCCGGGTGCGCGACGTGGCGAGCGGCCAGGACCTGCCCGACCGCATCCAGTGGGTCAAGTACTCGGCCACCGCCTGGACCCACGACCACCTCGGCTTCTACTACAGCCGCTACGACGAGCCCAAGGCGGGCGTGCAGCTCGAGCAGGCCAATTATTTCCAGAAGCTCTACTACCACCGGCTCGGCACGCCGCAGTCGGAGGACCGCCTGGTCTACCAGCGGCCCGACCACAAGGACTGGGGCTTCGTCGCCCAGGTCACCGAGGACGGCCGCTATCTCGTCGTCCGGGTCTGGAAGGGGACGGAGATCGAGAACGGCATCCTCTATCAGGACCTCTCCGATCCCAAGGCCCCGGTCCGGGAGCTCCTGGGGGCGTTCGACGCCTCCTACGACTTCCTCGGCAACGACGGCCCGGTCTTCTGGTTCCAGACCAACTTGACCGCCCCGCGCCGCCGGGTGATCGCCGTCGACACCAGAAACCCCGCTCGCGACCGCTGGCGCGAGGTGCTCCCCCAGATGCCCGAGACGCTCGAAGCGGTGAGCGTCGTCCACGACAGCTTCGTCGTCACCTATTTGAAGGACGCGCACTCCCACGTCCGCATCTTCGACCTGGCGGGAAAGCCGGTGCGGGAGCTCGACCTCCCCGGTCTCGGCGCGGTCTCCGGCTTCACCGGCAAGCGCCGGGACCACGAGACCTTCTACCTCTTCACCAGCTTCAACCACCCGGCGACCGTCTACCACTACGACCTGGTGAAGGGTGAGAGCACGCTCTTCAGGCAGCCCCAGGTGGCCTTCGACCCCGGGCGCTACGAGACGAAGCAGGTCTTCTACACCAGCAAGGACGGCACCCGGGTGCCGATGTTCATCACCGCCCGGAAGGGGCTCCCGCTCGACGGCCGGAACCCGACCCTCCTCTACGGCTATGGCGGCTTCAACGTCTCGCTCACCCCCAGCTTCTCGGTCGCCAACCTGGTCTGGATGGAGATGGGCGGGGTCTACGCCGCCGCCAACCTGCGCGGCGGCGGCGAGTACGGCGAGGAGTGGCACCAGGCGGGGGCGAAGCTCAAGAAGCAGAACGTCTTCGACGACTTCATCGCCGCCGCCCAGTGGCTGATCGACAACCGCTACACCCGGAGCGAGCGGCTCGCCATCAGCGGCCGGAGCAACGGCGGCCTCCTGATCGGGGCGGCGCTCACCCAGCGGCCGGACCTCTTCGGCGCCGCCTGGGTGGGGGTGGGCGTCCTCGACATGCTGCGCTTCCACAAGTTCACCATCGGCTGGGGCTGGGTGTCGGACTACGGCTCGCCTGACGACCCCCAGGAGTTCCGGGCGCTCTACGCCTACTCGCCGTACCACAACCTCCACCCGGGGACCCGCTATCCGGCGACCTTCATCACCACCGCCGACCACGACGACCGGGTGGTCCCGGCGCACAGCTTCAAGTTCGCCGCCGCCCTCCAGAAGGCGCAGGGAGGCCCCGCGCCGGTGCCGCCGGTGCTCCTCAGGATCGAGACCCGGGCCGGGCACGGCAGCGGCAAGCCCACCTCGAAGCAGATCGAGGAGGCGACCGACGGCTTCGCCTTCCTCGTCAAGCAGCTGGGGATGCAGGGCGTCCTGGCGCACCCGCCGGCAGGATAGAATCCCCCGGTGTCCCGACGGGTCGTCCGCGCGCTGGTCCTCTTCCTGCTCGCGCTCGCCGCCCGGCCCCTCCTCCCCGAGCCCCCCTCCCGCGAGCGCGAGCTGGCGGCGATCCGGGCTGAGATCGCCCGCCTGGAGACCCGGCTCGTGCGGGCCAAGCAGGAGCAGAGCGGGATTCAGGGCGAGATCGCCAAGACCGATTTGGAGCTCAAGCTCCAGGAGGGGCGCCTCGCCGAGGCGACGGCGGCGCGGAGCCTGGCGGCGGAGCAGGAGGCCGCCGGCCTGCGGCGGGTGGCGAAGCTCGAGGCCGATCTGGCGGCCGCCCGGCGCGAGCTGGGCCGCCGGCTGGTCGGCCTCTACAGCCTCGGCCGGCAGGGCTACCTGCGGCTCTTCCTCTCGCTCAAACCGGACTCCCGGCTCCTCCCTTCGATCCGGCTCATGCGCTACCTCGCCCGGCGGGACCGGGAGTCGATCGACCGCTTCACGGCGGCCCGGGCCGATCTCGCCGGCGAGCGCGACCGGCTGGCGACCCGGCGCGCCGAGATCGAGCGCTGGATCGGCCAGCAGCAGGGGCGGCGGCGGGAGCTCGTCCGCCTGCGCGGCCGCCAGGCTGAGCTCCTGGCCCAGGCGCGGCGGGAGAGCCAGGTGCTGGAGGCGCGGGCGGGGGAGCTGGCGGAAAAAGAGCACAAGCTCTCGGCTTTCCTCGATCTCCTCTACGGCAAGAGCCCCGAGGCCCTGGCGGGGAAGGCGGGGAGGCCCATGCAGGACTTCCGCGGCGTCCTCGACTGGCCGGTGCGCGGCCGGGTGACGGCCGGCTTCGGCCCCCTCCTCGACCCGCGCTACCACACCCGGGTGCCGCACAACGGGGTCGACGTCGAGACCGCGCCCAGGAGCGAGGTGCGCGCCGTCTTCCCCGGCAAGGTCCTCTTCGCCGCCCCCTTCGAGGGCTACGGCACGACCGTCGTCGTCAACCACCCGGGGCGCGTCCTCACCCTCTACGCCGGCCTCTCCTCCTGCCTGGTGAGCAAGGAAGATATGGTAACCTTGGGTCAGGTCGTGGGCACGTCCTCCGACAAGCTCTACTTCGAGATCCGCGTGGAAAATCACCCCGAAAACCCGCTCAACTGGTTACGGTAGGCACAATATGAATCGCAGCCGTGTCCTCTTCCTCGTCCTTTCCGCCGCCCTGGTGATGCCGATCCTGGCGGGGACCCTCCTTCGCGCGGCGGAGGAGAAGGCACCCGAGGAGGACTCCTACTACAAGTACCTCTCGGTCTTCAGCGAGGTGCTCGGCCTCGTCCGCCAGGCCTATGTCGACGAGCCCGACACCCGGGCCCTGATGTCCGGCGCGCTCGACGGCACGACCGACGCCCTCGATCCCTTCTCGCTCTACGTGCCGGGCGACCAGCTCGCCAACTACCAGCAGGCGCAGTCCGTGGGCCGCCACTACAGCGGTCTCGCGCTCTTGAAGGAGCGCGGCGTCGCCTACGTGGTGGCGGTCGAGAAGGGGAGCCCCGCCGCCCAGGCCAACGTCCGGGTGGGGGACATCGTCGCCAAGATCGACAACCGCTCGACCCGCCTGATGCCGCTCTGGGAGATGCAGGAGATCCTGGCGCGCCGGCCGGGCACCCACGTGCCGCTCGAGCTGATCCGGGTCGGCGAGACGGTGCAGGCGGCCTTCGATTTGAAGCCCTTCGAGCCGCCGCCGGTCTCGACCGACGAGGTTCAGGGGGCGACCCTCCTGCGCATCCCGAGCTTCGAGCCGGGCACCCCGGGCGATGTCCGCAAGGCGCTCGCCAAGGTGGGGCCGCACGCCGCGGGCAAGCTCCTGGTGGACCTGCGGGGCGTCGCCTCGGGCGAGCCGGGGATCGCCTACGAGGTGGCCCAGCTCTTCACCACCGGCGACCTCGGCATCCTCTCCGGCCGGAGCGGCGCGATCCAGAGCTTCGCCGGTAAGGAGGCCCCGCTCTACCAGGGCAGGCTGGTGCTCCTGGTCGACCGCGGCACCCTGGGAGCGGCCGAGGTCTTCGCCGCGGTCCTGCGCCAGAAGGTGAAGGCCGAGCTGGTGGGCGAGCGGACCTTCGGCCACGTCGGCCGGCAGGGAGTGGCGGATCTCTCCTCGGGCGGCCGGCTGCTCTTCACCGACGCCTTCTACACCGGGCCGGACAAGAAGCCGCTCAAGGAGGCCCTGAAGCCCGACCTCCTCGTGGACGAGCGCTCGCGCACCTACCTCGAGAAGGACGTGCCGATCGGCGACCTGATCCTGAAGCGGGGCGTTCACCGGCTCCTCGGCGAGGACGCGGACTCTGCCGCCAAGAAGGCGGCCTGAGCCGGCGATCCGCCGCCGGACCCCTGGCGCCAGCAATAGTCAGGTGCCAGCCGATCCTCGCCCTCCCATGGCCCGGCGCTCGTCCTCTCCCCTGAAGCACCGTTCGCGGCTGCGGGGGATCTTCCTTTTCCTGCTCGGCTTCCTGGCCGGCGCGGGCTCTCTGTACTTCGGCTGCCGGAACGTCGGGCGCGAGTCGGAAGGGCCCGCCGAGGCCCGCTCCACCGCACCTGACCACCCTCGGACATCGCCCGCTCCATCGAGCCGTCCGCCCCGCCCGCACCGCAAGGCGTCACGGCCCGTCGAGGCCACGGCTGCCAGCGCGGCGCCGCTCTCCGTCCCGGCACCGCCGGAGCCCCATTCGGCCGCGCCGCCCGAGCCGGCCGCGCCCCGAACCGGCGCTGAGGGTCCGGTCGCCGGAGTGCGGATCGCCCTCGTGATCGACGACCTGGGGCGGAGCGTCGAGGACGTCGAGACTCTGGGCCGGCTGGGGATTCCGATCACCTACGCAGTCCTCCCCTTCGAGTCGGAGACCCCGGCGGTGGTGGCCGCCATCCACCGCCTCCGCGCCGAGATCCTCTGCCATCTGCCGATGCAGCCGGTCAACGGCCAGAACCCGGGGCCGGGGGCGCTCCTCTACGGGATGGACCGGGAGGCGTTGCAAAAGGCCACGTCGGCGGCGCTCGCCGCGGTGCCGGGGGCGGTGGGGGTCAACAACCACATGGGCTCGCGGCTGTCGGCGGACGAGCGCTCGATGCGCGCCGTCCTCGGGGTGCTAAGGGATCGCGGCCTCTTCTTCCTCGACTCGCGCACGAGCCCCGAGAGCGTCGGCTACCGGGAGGCAGCGAAGATGGGGGTGCCGGCGGCCGAGCGCCAGGTCTTTCTCGACTCCGACATGCGGCCGCAGATGGTCCGCGAGCAGTTCCTGCGGACTCTCGAGGTGGCGAAGAAGCGCGGCTCGGCGATCGCCATCGGCCATCCGCACCCGGCGACTCTCGCCATGCTGGCGGCCGAGGTGCCGCGGGCACGGGCCGAAGGGTACGAGTTCGTCGCCGTCTCCCGCCTGCTCGACCGGCCGGAGGGGCAGCCGGCGCGCTGAAAGGGCCTCATGGTCCTCCTGGTCTTCCTGGCCGGCGGCATCCTCCTCGCGGCCCTGGTCCGCGCCTGGCGCCCCGAGCTCTCGCGCCGGGCCGCCGCCGCCTATATTCTCGCCACCGCCGCCTTCTTCGCGGCCCCCCTGACCACGCGGGTGTTCCAGGTGCCGACCGACCTCGCCTACCAGTGGCGGCCCTGGTCGGAGACGGTAGAGGGCAAGGTCCGGCCGGCGAACGGCCTCCTGGGCGACGTGCCGCTCCAGATGCTGCCCTTCCATGCCCTCGTCCGCCAGCGGCTGCTCCACGGGATCGCGCCGCTCTGGGCGCACGAGCTGGGGACCGGCGAGCCGCTCCTCGCCAACGCCCAATCGGCCGCCTTCGCCCCCCTGCACCTCCTGGCCCTGCCGCTCCCCCCGCTCTCCGGGTTGACCGTCGCCGCCGCCTGGCAGGTGCTCCTCGCGCTCCTCTTGATGCACGTCCTCCTGACGGCCCTGGGCGCGGGCGGGGCGGGGGCGGCCTTCGCCGCCGTCGCCTACGCCTTCTCCGCCTACTCGGTCGTCTGGGCCTACCATCCGCTCGGCATGGCGGCGGCCTGGATACCGGGGGTCTTCCTGGGGCTGGTCCTCCTGCGGCGGGAGGAGCGCGCCGGCGTTGCCGGGCTGGTCGTCTGCGCCACCGGGCTCGCCCTCTCGGGCCATCCGGAGACCCTGGCCTACGGCGCGCTCGCCTCTGCCGGCCTGACCGCGGGGCTGCTGGTCTCGCGCGGGCCGGGGCGGGGCCGGTTCCTCGTCCGGGCGGCGGGAGCGGCGGCGCTCGCCGCCTGCTTCGCCGCCCCGGCCCTCCTGCCGCTCCTGGAGCAGCTCCCGGCGAGCGAGCGCATGGCGTCGGTGACGGCTAACCCCGAGGGGGTCGCCCCGCCGCCTTTCGAGAGCCGCTTCCTCCTTCCCCTCCTCGATCCCCTGGTCTTCGGCAGCCCGCGGGACCACGACTGGGCGGGGCCGGAGAACTTCAACGAGATGTGCAGCGCCTACGCCGGGCTCGCGGCGCTGGCCCTCGCCTTCGCCGGGGCCTGGGCGGGGCGCGGCCGGGCGCTCGCCGTGCTCGGCGGCGGGCTCGCCGCCCTCCTGGCCGCCCTCCGGGTCCCGCCGTTCTACGCCGCGGTCCAGGCGCTGCCGGGGTTCGAGCACGGCGCGCACGGCCGCTTGCGGCTCCTCTGGGTCCTGGCGGTCGCCATCGCCGCCGGCCTGGAGCTCGAGCGCCTGGGGGAGAGGCGGTGGGGGAGGATCGCCGCGATCGTCACCCTGGCCGCCGCGCTCGGCGGGCTCCTGGCGTTCCCCCCTCCCGATTCGCCTTGGCAGCGGGCCTGGTGGATGGCGACCCTGACCGGCACGGCCCTTACCCTCCTCGCCCTCGTCTCCCAGCGCCTGCGGCCCTGGTTCCCGCGGATTGCGATCGCCGGCCTCGCTCTCGACCTCCTCCTGCTGGGGGTCCGCTACCAGCCGGCCGTACCCCGGCGCTTCGACCTCGCGCCGCCGCCCGCGCTCGCCTATCTCATAGCGGAGGCCCGGCGCTCGCCGGTCCCCTTCCGGGTCATCGCGGAAGGGTATGACCTGATGCCGAACCTGGCTGCGCTCTACGGGCTCTGGGATCCGCGCGGCAACGATCCGATGCGCCCAGCCGCCGCCGCCCGGGTCGTGGGCCGCGGCCTGCGTGGCTCCTACCAACCCGGAGAGCAGCCGCTCCTCCTGGGACAGCCCTTTCCCGGCGCTGCTCTCGACTCCTTAGGGGTGCGTTACCTCCTCGCCCGCCACCGCCGCGAGCTGCCGCCGCCCTGGGAGCCGGTGGCGGATCTAGAGGGGGGGCGGATCTGGCGCAATCCGAATGCCCGGCCGCTCTTCTTCCTCCCAGGGGGAGCGGTCACCGTCACCCGGGTCGAGCCCAATGGCTTCGGCCTCGCCGTGGACAGCCCGGCAGGAAGGCTGGTGGCGTCGAGCGTCAGCGCCGCCCGCGGCTGGCGCCTGGAGGTGGACGGGCGTCCGGCTCCTATCGTGCGGGTGGACGGCGCCTTTCTCGGCTTCCGGGTAGGGCCGGGGCGCCACCGGGCGGTTCTCGTCTACCGGCCGGCGGGCTGGCTCTGGGGGCTCGCCCTTCTGGGTACGGGCATGTTCGGCGCTATTTCCTGGACTGCTTGGGGGCGGGTTTCAATCGCCGCGCAGCACCTCAGGCGGCGGCGGAAAGGCGACGGTTCATGACTGCCCACGGTATGGGCAACGGGCTCGGTTCCGGCTCCTCCGCGCCTCACTCGCCGCACCCACCGCGCCCGGCGCTGGGCCGCCGGCGCCGCGCCGTGCCGCGAGCGCACGCGGGTCGAGGACGCGCTGCCGCTCTCCGTCTGACAGCCGCGATCCCGCCGCAGCAGCAAGGGAACCGCTCCCGCCCGAAGGCAATCGAGCGGGGGGAGCGCCCGGAGGGCGCCCGCCCCACTCCGGTCCTCCGATTACGCCGTTTGCCTGCGCGCGCGGATCCGCCCGACCTGCTCCTCCGCTCCCGGCCCCGCGGCTTCGAGCAGAGTGGCCAGCGCCCAAGGCGACCGCACGATCGCCTCCAGCAGGTGGAGCCCCTCGGCCCAGCGCGGCTCGTACCGGTCGAGCCACCCGGCGACCTGGGGTCCCTGCTCCCCGTACACGGCCACCAGCGGGAAGCCCTCGGAAGCCGGCTCTACCATTAGATAGAAGAGCGGCTCGCGGTCGATCGCCGGGAGAAGGGCGGAGAGGAGCTGCGCAGTTTCGAGATGCCAGAGCACGGCGACCGGCGGGTCGCCGATCGCGAGATCCTCCCAAACCCGGAGGATGGCAACCGCGCCCGGCCGCCCCGGAACCGGCTCGATCTTCCAGGGACCGGCGAGCTCGGCCTCGGCGGCGGTCAGGCTGTCGTCGCGTTCGCGGAGACGGGCCAGGTAGGTGGGGGAGAAAGCGTTGGCGAGGGGAGAGACCTGCGGCCTGCTACCATGTCGGGAGCTTTGCATGAGCGAGTTCCTCGTGCAGAGTAAGGGGCCGGTCTGAGCGCCAACTCGGGCCGGTCCCGCTTGTTTGGGCGGGAGGACGTTCCTCCCGATGTGGAGACCGTAGCAGAAGTAGGGCGGTAGGGCAAGGGGGAATTCGCGAATTCTTCTTGCCGCGATGGCCCGCTCTACCGTTTCCTCCCGCCAACCGTTCCTGTCGCTATGCCCGCCTGCGGGAGGCACAGTTGGGAGGCTTATACGTCCGCGCTCATGTCATTGACGCAACTCGTGCTTGGAGTTAAGATCTACTCCAAATGTTGTGCATAAATGGCTTAGGCTTCGCTTGCTGGAGCAGGGTTGGCTGCGTTAGCGAAAAGGGCTGCCGGCTAACCCGGGAAGGGTGCCGGAGAATAGGGTGAGGTAGAGGTTCGCCCTGGCGGTCTCCGTGCCTCGACGCGTGCA
>JAXDLD010000574.1:0-6684 GCA_034666805.1 Acidobacteriota bacterium | reverse complement strand
CCCCCACGGAGCGCGTCCTGCTGCCCGGGGCGGCGGTGAGTGCCGCGACCCCCGCCGCCAACCGCCGCGCCCTCCAGGAGTCGCGCTCGCTACCGATGCTCGCCGCCGCGGCCCCGTCGCGGTCGGTCCAGCTCGGCACCGCCTTCGCGCGAGTGGACACGGGGCGCAACGTCGTCACCCTCGACCTCCTCGGCACCTTCCCGGAGAGCGACGCGAGCCTCGCCAAGGCCCACCTCGGCACCTTCGCGCTCCAGGTGGTCGATGCGGACGATCCCGGTAACGTCGTGACCCTGGGGCAGCCTCTGACCTACAGCGATTACGCCCAGCAGGCCTACGAGGCGGGCGGCGGGATCGTCGAGTTTCCCTTTGAGCCGGACCAGGCGGACCTCGTCGCGAACGGCCTCCTCCAACTCGTCCAGTCCGGTGGCGGCGGGACGCCCCTGATCGCCCTGGCGGAAGCCGCGCTCCACGCCGAGACCGATCAGCGCGGGGTCTACGTCGACCAGGGGGAGACGCAGTCGATCACGGTCCAGGTCTACGAGCGGGGGGTCACTCCCCCGCCGGGAGACGTCCAGGTCCTCCTCGCTCCCTATGACGACGGGCTCAATTCCGTTTCCCCCGCGGCGAGCCTCCTGGAGCTCCTCGACGCCCAGGGCAATCCCCTCCCCGATCCGCCCATCCTCACGGTCGGCACCGACGGCAGCGCCAGCTTCAGGATCGCGCCCCGGCAGCCCGGGATCGCCTACGTCTTCTTCCTCCCCTTCCCGGCGGGCACGACCCCGCCGACGCCACCGGACATCGCCAATGCGGTGCAGATCCCAAACTCCTACGCCGCGGTGCGCGCCCTCCCCTTCGACAACGAGCTCCTGACCGTGCCGGACAGCGAGCTGACCTGGGACTTCATCTACCAGGAAGTTCTCCTCACCTACAACCTCGTCTACCCCCTGATGTCCATGGTCTTGAACCTCGGCAACGAGCAGACGGTGAACCAGAACGCCGAGATCATCCAGACCGCGACCTCGCTGGAGGAATTCCTCTCGACCCTCGGCATGCCGGTCACCCGCGAGATGTCGGCCGGCAAGAGGAACGTCCTCGACCGCTATCTCGCCCTGCAGCAGGGCGGCGGCTCGCCGGAGATCCCTCCGGGCTGAGGCGTTTACCGGTTGAACGGGTACTCGTTGATCCAGTGGAAGCCGCGGTTCATGAGCAGGAACGAGGAGGGGTCCACCTTTTTGAGGCTGGCGCGGATCTTCTGGTTGTCGAGGGTCCCTTCGAGGGCTAGGAGCCCGGGCCCGGGCTGCTTGTAGGTGAGGATGAATTTGTGGGTGGGATCGTCCCGCTTGTTGAGCTCGAGGGTGCTCTTGGCGGCGTCGAGCTTCAGGCCGTAGCGCAGGCGGGAGTTGCTCATGAGCTGGACGGACATCTGGCTGGAATTCGGGAAGACCACCCGCCGCCAGCGGGTCTCGTCCGAGACCAGGGGCGGCCGCGCCTTGCCGTCGGTCTCGATCTCAAGGACGTTCCAGATGCCGTAGAGCGGCGGCCTGGGGGAGAGGTCGCCGTAGGTCCGGCGGCCCTGGTAGGCGCCGTAGAGCGACAGGTAGGAGAGGCCGACGATCAGGAGCGTGCGGAGGACGAGCGCGCCGTGGCGGAGCCAGGGGCGCTCGAAGAGGGGGGCGAGCGGCGCCGGCTCCACCCGGCGGTTCCAGAGGAAGAAGCTCGCGAGCCGCCCGGCGTCCGGAGCGGCCAGGAGGCAGGCCATGACGAGCAGATGCAAGGAGTAGAGCTTGACCGGGACGTCGTAGCAGAAGTTGAGCGCGACGATGTTGCTCACCACGGCGATCGAGAGGAGCGCGCCCAGGAGCGTCGTCCGGCGGGAGAGGAGGAGGAGGCCGCCGAGCATCTCGCAGACGCCGCTGAAAACGTTGTAGGCCAGGGAGGCCCCCATGAACGTCCACAGGAGCCCCATGGGTGAGGCGTCGCCGAAGGGTTGCAGGAGGCGGTCGAGGCTCGGGTTGGGGAACTGGGACTTGATGACCTTGATGGCGCCGTACGAGATCATCACCGCGGCGAGCCCGAAGCGGAGATAGACCCGCAGCCAGGGCTCGAGCCGGACGTGGTTGGGCCGCTTGCGGTCGCGAAGCGACCAGAGCAGCGTCGCCAGCAGCGCCAGCGCCAGGTAGCAGAAGACCTGTACGTAGTTGTAGGTCGTGTCCCCGCTGCCGTTGGGGAGGACGGTGATGGCGACGTGGAACAGGTGCTTCCCGACCCAGGGCACGAGGGCGTTCCAGAGGTTCTGGTACCACTCCCCGATCACCCCGACGTAGGGGATGACGTCCAGGGGAAAGGGGAAGAGGTAGAGGAGGAAGTAGGCGAGGGTGAAGCGGAAGAGCACCCGCCGGGCGAGGCTCCACTCGGGAGGGACGGTCACCGGAACTGTCGGCTCATCCATCAAGAAGCCCCCAAGAACCCCCACAAACCTAATACTGGCTAAGACTTACGAAGACTACCCCGGGGCGGGAAAAGTTGTCAAGAAGGCGAGAGAGCCCCGGCCGGTGGCGGACCGGCCGGGGCTCCTCAGCGTGTCTGGGAGGTGGGTCTAGCTAGCGGACGGGCGGGCGGTAGCCGTCGCGGTCGTCACCACGGTCGCGGTCGTCACCACGGTCGCGATAGCCGTCGCGGTTCCGGTCGCCGTCCCGGTCCCGGTCCCGGTCGCGGTAGCCGTAGCGCGAGCGGAAGCCGGCCTCCTGGCCGTAGTAGGGGGCGAGCTCGTCCAGGAAGCCGGCGATCCTGTCCATGCCGCGATCGATGTAAGGCCGGCCGTTCATCCGCCGGACCGCCCTCTCGGCGTAGTTGAAGGAATCGACCATGGCCTGGAAGTCGGCCGAGGTGTGCCGCGGGTCCTGACGGTAGCGCCCGACCTCGCGCTCGAAGTGGATGGCGCGGCTGGACAGGTCGCGCAGGCGCTCGAGAGCCTCCGCCTCCCGGCCGCTCGGGCGGCGGCTGTAGCGCTGGGCCTGGCGGCTCATGTAGGTGGCGGTCTCCGAGATCTGGTGCGCCTCCGCCACGACCCGCTCGATCTGCCTGGAGTCGGGGTAGCGGCGATCGTTGTGGTCGTAACGGTCGGGCTGGGCCCAGGCCGCCGGGGCGGTGCTCAGAAGGGTGAGGCTGGCGGCGGCTATCAAGGTCTTGGCATTCATGGAGGGTCTCCTTTGGGGTCCTGTTATCTCCTATCCCTCTAATAGCAATCGGAGTGCCAGATCCACAAAGGTGGCAAGTAAAGGGCTTGTGATCCACAGGGGTATTGGAAGCCCGAAGATCGTCCTCCTGAGAGGACGACCCTGACGGCTCCAGTTGGGTCTACAATAGACCCGTGCTCCCGCGCAAGCTCCCGGCGCTCTTCCTCGTGCTCTGCCTACTGGCCTGCGAAGCGCTGGCCGGTGGGATGAGCCGCTGCTCCTGCTGCACGGTCCGCCCCTGCTGCCCCTCGATGGCCGGGGGGAAGGGCGCGGCCGGCCCGGCTTGCGGGATGCACCGGACCGAGCTTCCCGGGAGCTCCTGCTCGCTCCGGCCGGCGGGCGAGGGGCTCGCCATCGTCCATGTCCATCCGGAGCTCTCGCCCCGGCCCGCGGTCTTCCCCTCGAGGGACGCCGCCCCCCTCCCCCGGCTTGCCGCGCGGCTGCCGGAGCGGGCGGAGCGGCCCCCCGCCGTTCCCAGCGCGCGCCCCGAGACGCCCCCTCCCCGCCTTCCCGAAGTCGTCTGAACCTTCTACCGCGCCAGCGGACAGACCGATCGACCACTTCTTGAGGAAGGAGATCTTCCATGCGTTCGTCCCGTCTCGGGAAATACTTCGCGGCCGCCGCTCTGGCCGCGTGCTCTGTCGCCTCCCCCGCCGGCGCCTGCTCGATCTGCAGGTGCGGCGATCCCACTTTCAACGCCCTCGGCACCGACGTCTACACCGCGGGAACCTGGAACTTCCGGGTCGCCCTCGACTGGGAGCGCTTCGCGAAGGAGCAGGGGACCTTCGAGCCGGGTCCGCTCGCCGCCAGCATCGCGGCCCCCGTTGCCGGTACACGGCGGGCGGGCCGCGACACCGTGCCGGCCGGGCGCGAGAGCCAGGTCGAGAACCGCTTCACGACGACCCTCGCCTATACGGTGAAGGAGCGCCTGAACCTGGTCGCCCGGCTCCCCTGGAGCTCGCGCGAGCTGACCGCGGGGGAGGGGGTCCAGTCGTCCCGCGACCTCTCCGACCCGGAGCTCTACGGCCTCGTCCGCCTGTGGTCCTCGGACTTCGCGCCCGGCCTCGGCAAGCGGGCCTGGATCTCCGCCCTGGGCGGGGTGAAGACCAAGTGGGGCAAGAACGACCTGACGCTAGGGGGGCTCCGCCGCGACGAGCACCTGCAGGCGGGGACCGGCTCGACCGACGTCTTCGGCGGCCTGTCGGGCTTCTACCTGCTCGACTCCCGCTCGTCGGTCTTCGGCTCGGCGCAGTACCGGAAGACGGGCGGCAACGACTTCGGCTACCGCTACGGCAACATCACGATCGGCAACGCCGGCTACGAGCACCGGATCGGCGCCCGGCTCGACGCCCTCCTGGAGCTCAACTACCGCTACGCCGGGCGGGACCGGCTGGACGCCGGCGGCACCCTCGATCCGAACACCGGCGGCGCGGTGCTCTACGCCACCCCGCACCTCTCGTGGGACTTAGGAAAAGGGGTCGTGGGGCGGCTTTCGGTGCAGATTCCCGTCGTCCGCAACCTCTACGGCGACCAGCGGGAGAAGACGGTCGCCAACGTGGGGCTGACCTACCTGTTCTGAGGACCGAGGGCCACGTACTGGCGCTCCCGGAGCACCGCCCGGAGGAGCGCCTCCTCTCCGGGTAAGTCGAGGCTCCGGGCGTAGGCAGGGAGGTCGGCGGGGACCGGCCTCCCGAGCCGGGTCTCGAAGTACCAGCGCCAGAGCTCGGCCAGGGGCAGGTCGCAGTCCCCGACGGCCGGGTTGTCGAGGCCGCGGGCGGCGAGCGTCGCCTGCTTGTCGCGCGCCCGCGCCGCCAGGCCGGCGTAGGCGCCGCTCTCCCGCAGGCGGTCCTCAAGGTGGCGGCCGAGATCCGGCGCGGTAGCGGCGCGGATGCGCTCCGCGAGGACCCCGTCCCGCACCAGCCGGAAGAGCCCCTCGGGGGTCAGGCCCTGCTCGCCCAGCCAGCGGGCCAGGGCCTCGGGCGCGTGGAGAACGCGGGCGCGCCGGAAATCGTCGGCCGCCTCCTCCAGGGCGGCGGGGGGGACGGCGAGCCCCTGGAGCCGCGCCAGGTCCAGGCTCAGGGCACGGGCGAGGGCCCGCTCGCGCTCGGCCCGGTAGAGATCGCCGTCGTGCCGCAGCTCGTCGAGCACGGCGTCGGGAGGAAAGGTGTCGGCACCCATGGCGTCCATGGCGTCCAGACCGTCGGCGAGCGGCCGCTGGGCCGCCTGGCGCCGGGCCGCCTCCCAGGCCTCGGTGTGCTGGAAGCGGAAGCTCACCCGCTTAGGGGAAGGGTCGGCCTCCCGCCGGGCGGCAACGTGGGCGAGGAGGGCGCGGGCGTCGGCCCGCTTCTGGTCGATCCGGCCGCCGGGGAGCCAGGCGGAGAGGGCGGCCAGCTTTTCCTCAGGCAGGGGTGGCACGCGGTCCGCGGCCTGCCGGAGGAGCGCCGGCCAGCTCCGCCGGGGGTAGAAGGTCGCCTGGGCGAGCGCCAGAAGCTCCCCCCGCGTCCCCTCCCCCACCACCCCAGCCGCCACCGCCGCCCTCAAAGTGAAGCGGATGTTGACCATCGCCTCCGAGAGCGCCCGGTAGCCGGACGCGGCCGGACCGTGGACCACGGTCACCTCGTCGTCGGCGGTCAGCTCGCCGCTTTTAAAGGCGGCGAAGACCTCCCCCACCCCCTCCATCCCAAAGGAGGCGAGCTCGGCGGCGCGGAGCGCGCCCATGCTGGCGGCGCCGAAGACGTGGATGCCCTCGGTCATCGCCCAGAGGATCTCCTTGTGCCAGACCGCCGGCACCCGGCCGAAGTAGCCGTCGACGATGGCGATCCCCCAGGGCCGCTCGCGAGAGGCACGGTAGACGTCCCCCTGGGAGACCGGCGGCAGGTAGACCGCGTCCAGGAGGGTGCGCCCCTCCTCCGCCTGTAGGGTGGGGCCGGTGAAGACGAAGACCCGGGGGGCGCTCATGAGGAAGACACCGCCGATGCCGCGATACCGCGCGGCCCCGGCCGATACCCGGGCATGTCGGTCAAGGGCTCAAGCCCGGGGACGATCACCCGGGCAACCGGAAGGTTCAACCCCTCCTGGGTGAGGTCGACGGCAATCACCTGGCCGAGGCCGGCGGCGGCGAGGCGCAGGAGGAGCCAGCGGAGGTCCTCCTCGAAGGTCTCGCTCTCCCAGGTCGGGGCCTGGCGGAAGCTCCGCGGCGTGGGCGCGTCGACGAGATCGGCCCGCAGGCGCTCCTGGACGTCGGCGTTCCGCGCGACCGCGTACTGGGAGCGCCGCATGTCGTCCCGGGCGCCAGCGATCGAGGTCAGCCGGCTCTGGGCGGCCTCGGTCAGGGCGCGGAGGAGAGCCACCTCGCGGGCCGGATGGCAGCCCATCCCGGCGCTCGCCCCCACCGCGTAGGAGGGGTCGGGATCGCGGTCGAGGATGACCGAGCGGAAGGCGGGGACGG
>JAXDLD010000573.1:0-4630 GCA_034666805.1 Acidobacteriota bacterium | reverse complement strand
GTGGTGCCCGAGCTGCGCCGGGGCGACACCCGGATCGACGCCCGCGAGCGGATCGTCCTCGCCGAGGCGGGCCTCCTGATCGCTCCGGGCGAGCTCGCCGCGATCGACACCGGCGGCGCCGCGGCGTGGCTCCGGCTGCTGAGCCGGACGGGTCCGCTCGGGCCGCTCCGGGTGCCCGCCGCCGAGCGGGAGGATCTCCTCGAAGCCCTGTTCGCGGCCCCGGTCCTCCCCCGGCTCGATCTGCCCGCCTCGATGCGGTACGAAGAGGCGGCCGGGACCCCGCGACCGCGCCTGCGCCTGCTCCCGCCGTCCTTGGGCCGCCTACGCTCGGAGAGAGAGTGGCCGCTCGCCAAGGTCTCCTATCTGTATGAACAGACTGAGGTGAGCGCCGGCTCCGCGGTGCGTGGGGTCTATCAGAGAGAAGACCGCCGGTTCCTTCTCCGCGACGAGGAGGCGGAGGAGCAGGCCTACGCGCGTCTGGCCCCCCTGGGATTCCGCGCCGCCGCGGCCGAGTCTTCGCGCGAGCCCGCCCTGCGGATCTCGCCCAGGCGGGTGCCGCAGGCGGTGCGCACGCTGATCGCCGAGGGCTGGTCGGTCGAGGCGCAGGGGAAGCTCTACCGGTCGGCGGGCGCTTTCACGGTCAGCGTCGCTTCCGGGATCGATTGGTTCGAGCTCCGGGGCGACGTCGAGTTCGCGGGGGAGAGGGTCGACCTGCCGCGGCTCCTCGCCGCGCTCCGCCAGGGCGACGGCTTCGTCCCCTTGAGCGACGGCAGCGTCGGCCTCCTCCCCGAGAAGTGGCTCGAACGCTGGGCGCCGCTCGCCGGATTGGCGAAGACCGAGGAGGACCACCTGCGCTTCGAGCTGCCGCAGGCGGTCCTCCTGGACGCCTGGCTCGCGGACGAGCCGGCCGCGAGCTTCGACGAGACGTTCGCCCAGGCCCGGGAACGCCTGCGCGGCTTTAGCGGCATCGCCCCCGCCGATGCGCCGGCCGGGTTTCGCGGCGAGCTCCGCCCCTACCAGCGGCTGGGCCTGGGCTGGCTCCACTTCCTCCGCGACTTCGGCCTCGGCGGCTGCCTCGCGGACGACATGGGGCTCGGCAAGACGGTGCAGGTCCTGGCGCTCCTCGAATCGCGGCGGGAGCAGCGCGCCGCTCAAAACCTGCCGCCGTCTCTCGTGGTGGTCCCCCGTTCCCTCGTCTTCAACTGGCTGGCCGAGGCGGCGCAGTTCACCCCGGCGCTCAAGATCCTCGACTACACCGGCATCGGCCGGGCGGAGGGCGGCGGGGAGGGCGGCCTGCCGTTCGCCGGATATGACGTCGTGCTCACCACCTACGGCACGCTCCGCCGGGACGTCGGCGTCCTCAAGGAGACCGAGCTCGACTATGTGATCCTGGACGAGGCGCAGGCGATCAAGAACGCCGGCAGCCAGACCGCCAAGGCGGCCCGCCTGCTCCGCGGGCGCCACCGGCTGGCGCTCTCCGGCACCCCGGTCGAGAACCACCTGGGCGAGTTGTGGAGCCTGCTCGAATTCTTGAATCCGGGGTTCGTCGGCTCGGGAGCCCTCGGCGGCAAGAAGGGAGCCGCGACGAGAGTGCTCGACGCCGAGACCAGCCAGACCCTCGCCCGGGCGCTCCGTCCCCTGATCCTCCGCAGGAGCAAGCAGCAGGTGGCGCCGGAGCTCCCCGCCCGGGTCGAGCAGACCCTCGTCTGCGAGCTCTCCCCGCGGCAGCGCCGGCTCTATGACGAGCTTCGCGACTACTACCGGGCGGTCCTCGAAAGGCGGATCGGCGCCCAGGGGCTGGGCAAGGCGAAGATCCTCGTCCTCGAAGCGCTGCTCCGCCTGCGTCAGGCGGCCTGCCATCCGGCCCTGGTCGACCGCGGGCAGGCGGACGAGCCGTGCGCCAAGCTCGACCTCCTCCTCCCCCAGCTCGGCGAGGTGCTCGCCGAGGGGCACAAGGCGCTCGTCTTCTCCCAGTTCACGAGCTTCCTCGCCCTCCTCCGCCGCCAGCTCGACGCCACCGGAGTCCCCTACCTCTACCTCGACGGCAAGACCCGGGACCGCCAGGCGCTGGTCGAGGAGTTCCAGTCGGAGGGGGGGCGCCCGCTCTTTCTCATCAGCCTGAAAGCCGGCGGGCTCGGCCTCAACCTGACCGCCGCCGACTACGTCTATCTTCTCGATCCCTGGTGGAACCCGGCGGTCGAGGCTCAAGCGGTCGACCGCGCCCACCGCATCGGCCAGACCCGGACTGTCTTCGCCTACCGGCTGGTCGCCAGAGACACGGTGGAAGAGAAGATTCTCGAGCTTCAGGCGGGAAAAAGGGCGCTCGCCGACGCCATCGTCCAGGCCGACGAGAGCCTGATGGCGAGTCTGAGCCGGGAGGATCTTGCGCTGCTGTTGTCGTGACGTCAGCGCCGCTTGGGCACCTATTCGTCCTACCTGAGCCGCGTCTTCATCGCCAACGTCTGCCGTAGTACCGGTAGCGCAGCTCGATCTTTATCGCGATTGGCCTGCTCCTTGGTCTCGATAACGGCCGCCAGCTCGAGGACGCGAACCCGCATCTCTCCAAGCTCATAGGAGAGGGTTCGGTCGACGAGATCCTGGTAGGTAAGACCACTGCCGATCATACCCAGGACGTCTAAAGCGCCGAGCTCGGTGAGCAGGAGGTTGACCCGGAAGGTCTCGAGCTTCTCCTTGTCCGGCTCGATGTGCCGCCCGGCAGGATCACGGTAGCGGGCCTTGATCTCGTGAAGCGCGGCGAGGAGACGGTCGAGGTTCTCAGGAGCCTTGTCGAACAGGACGTCAAGATCGAACGTCACGATCGGCGCCCCTTCGAGTTGGGCAGCCACTCCACCGACGACGAAGAAATCGACCCCGTGGCGGAGCAGGACCCGGAGGAGCCCGAGGAATTTAACGCTCCTCGACTCGTCCACGCCGGAGCTCCGCGAGCCCGTCCACCCAATCCTGGAGAAGCTGAAGCCTTTCGAACGGGGTCAAGCTCAAGGTCCAGCGGATCAGAGTGAGGTCGACACCATCGGCGGACTCCTCGGGCGGGAAGGAGTCCGAGGGCGGCAATGGGAAAGGCTGGGTCATGGAGGAACTATAGTGGCCATGGGACGAGATCGCCACCCCGCCATTCCTCCCTCCCTCTTCCCCAACACCCTTCCCAGCGCCTCCAGACTATCCAGGTTGTGCACCGGCCGGTGCTCGTCGACATGCGGGAGGAGCGCGCGCACTCCCTGCGCCCGAGGCTCGAAGCCCTCCCAGCGGAGGAGCGGGTTCAACCAGATCAGCCGCCGGCAGGAGCGGTGGAGGCGGTCGGCCTCGGCGGCCAGGCCCGGCTCGGGGTCGCGGTCGAGACCGTCGGTCACTAAGAGCACCACGGCGCCGTGGCCGAGGACGCGACGGGACCAGGCGCGGTTGAACTCGTGAAGGCAGGCGCGGAGGCGGGTCCCGCCCTCCCAGTCGGCGACCTCGCGGCCGCAGCGGGCGAGCGCCTCGTCGGCATCGCGGTGGCGGAGGAGCCGGGTCACCGGGGTCAGGCGGGTGGCGAAGAGGAAGGCGTGGACCCGGGCGTGGACGGCGAAGAGGGCATGGAGGAAGACCAGGAGCATCTCCGAGTAGCGCCCCATCGAACCCGAGATGTCGCAGAGGACGACGAGGGGCGGCGGCTTCCGGATGCGGCTGCGAAAACGGAGCGGCGCCAGGTCGCCGAAGGTCTTCTGGCTGTCGCGCACCGTGCGGGCCAGGTCGATCGAAGCGCCGTGGGGATCGGGCGCATACCGCCGGGTGCGGACCGGCCGGGGCGTCACCGCCAGCCGGGAGACGATCTTCCGGGCGCGGGCGAGCTCGTCGGCGCTCATCTGCTCGAAGTCGCGGCTGCGGAGAAGCTCGTCGGCGGAGAAGGTGAGCGTGGCGTCGGCTTCGCGGCGCTCGGGGAGCGCCTGACCCGTAGGCGACGGCGGACGCCAGGCCTCGGCCACCCGCCGCGACACCAGGGGGTCCCGCGGCGCGCGCAGGTGCGGCAGGAGCTGCGCCAGGGCGGCCTCGGCGCCCATCGGGTCGCGCCAGAAGAGGCGGAAGGCCTGGTCGAAAAGCTCGTCGTCCTCCGGGCGCCGGACCAGCACCGCGTGAAGCGCCCAGTAGAGCTCGTCCCGATGGAGCACGTCGACGGCGGCAGCGGCGGCCAAGGCATCGAGAGCGCTCGCGGGCCCAAGGCGGAGGCCGGCGCCGCGCAGGAGACGGGTGAAGTGGAGGACGTTCTCCCCCAGCTTCGAGGGATTTTCGGGCTTCTCAGGCTTGGGAGTCACCGCCCGGCCGGCTCTCCGGCGAGCATCTCCCCCACCCGCGCACCCGCCATCTTCTCGATGTCGTCCTGGTACTTCAAGAGCACGCCGAGCGTCGCGTTCACCGTGCCCGGCTCCAGCGCCACCTGGTCGAGCGTCAGGAGCGCGCGGGCCCAATCGATCGTCTCGGCCACCCCGGGCAGCTTGAAGAGATCGTTGGTCCGCATCTTCTGCACGAAACGCACGATCTGCTCGGCGAGCGACTCGGCCATCTCGGGAGCGCGGAGACGGAGGATCTCCAGCTCCCTCGCCGCGTCGGGGTAGCCGATCCAGTGATAGAGGCAGCG
>JAXDLD010000572.1:0-4573 GCA_034666805.1 Acidobacteriota bacterium | reverse complement strand
AGCTCCCCGGCCTCCGGCCGGCCCGGCGGGTCGAGGGGGAGCGCCGGCTCGGGATAGGTGGCGGAGGGGAGAGCGCGGGCGATCTGGCGCAGGGCCTCGGCGAAGGCGCGGGGCTCGATCTGGTCGCGGGAGGCGAGCCAGGTCCGACGGTCGCGCACCAGGCGGACCGCGAAGCCCTCCTCGTTAAAGACCCGGAGGCCCGGGGCCTCGCCGTCCGGCGACAGGAGAACCTCCTCCCGGCGTTCGAAAAAGGCGTCGACCAGGTCTTCCGGTTGCTCGGCGATCTGGGAGAGGGTGCGGGCGACCGCGGCGGTGTCCAACAGGGCGAACGGCACGACGGTCCATTGTGGCACACCGGACGTGAGATAAGATCCAGCCACCATGGCGAGCGTACGGGCAGAGCGGGTCGAGGAGCTCAAGAGCCGGCTCCGGGCGGCGGCGGAGGGCGGCGGCCCCGAGCGGGTGAAGCGCCAGCACGAGGCGGGGAAGTCGACCGCCCGCGAGCGGGTCCACCTCCTGCTCGATCCCGGCTCGTTCGTCGAGATCGACGCCCTGGTCACCCACCGCTGCCAGGATTTCGGGATGGAGAAGAGCGTCATCCCGGGGGACGGCGTCGTCTGCGGCTACGGCACGGTCGACGGCCGGCTGGTCTACCTCTTCGCCCAGGACTTCACCGTCTTCGGCGGCTCGCTGTCCGAGACCAACGCGCGGAAGATCTGCAAAGTCATGGACCTGGCGGTCGAGAACGGGGCGCCGGTGATCGGTCTGAACGACTCCGGCGGAGCGCGCATCCAGGAGGGGGTCGCCTCCTTGGGCGGCTACGCCGACATCTTCTTGAGGAACACCCTGGCCTCGGGGGTCGTGCCGCAGATCAGCGCCATCATGGGACCCTGCGCGGGAGGCGCCGTCTACTCGCCGGCCATCACCGACTTCATCTTCATGGTCGAGGGGACGAGCTACATGTTCGTCACCGGCCCCGAGGTGATCAAGACGGTGACCCACGAGGAGGTCACCATGGAGGAGCTGGGCGGCGCCTCGACCCACTCGGCGAAGAGCGGGGTCTGCCACTTCACCCTCGAGAGCGACGCCGCGTGTCTCGCCGCCATCCGCGACCTCCTCTCCTACCTGCCGAGCAACAACCTGGACGATCCGCCCGCGGGCACGAGCGACGACGACCCCGACCGCGAGCCCGAGGCGCTCAACACCCTGGTTCCGGACGATCCCAACAAGCCGTACGACATCAAGCAGCTCATCGCCCTGGTGGTCGACGACGGCAAGTTCCTCGAGGTCCACTCGGCCTACGCGCGGAACATCGTCGTCGGCTTCGCCCGCTTCGGCAACCGGAGCGTGGGGATCGTCGCCAACCAGCCGGCCTACCTGGCCGGGGTGCTCGACATCGACGCCTCGCTCAAGGGGGCGCGCTTCGTCCGCTTCTGCGACGCCTTTAACATCCCGCTCGTCACCTTCGAGGACGTGCCCGGGTTCCTCCCCGGCACCCAGCAGGAGTTCGGCGGCATCATCAAGCATGGCGCGAAGCTCCTCTTCGCCTACGCCGAGGCGACGGTGCCGAAGATCACCGTCATTACCCGGAAGGCCTACGGCGGCGCCTACTGCGTCATGTCGAGCAAGCACCTGCGGACCGACGTCAACTTCGCCTACCCGACGGCCGAGATCGCGGTCATGGGGCCGGAGGGGGCGGTCAACATCCTCTACCGGCGAGAGATCGAGGAGGCGGCCGACCCCGCCGCCCTGCGGGGGGAGAAGGTGGCCGAGTACCGGGCGCGCTTCTCCTCTCCCTACATCGCCGCCGAGCGCGGCTTCGTCGACGCCATCATCGAGCCCAAGGCGACCCGGCGGGAGATCGTCCGCGCTCTGCGCCAGCTCGGGTCCAAGCGCGCGAGCCTGCCGGCCAAGAAGCACGGCAATATTCCCTTATGAGCGCCCCTACGAAGCGCCCCTATGAAGCGCCACCCGTGACCGCAACCCCTAAGACCACCGTCGTTTCCTTGACATCGCACAGGGCGGTGGGGCAAGCTGGCGCCGCTGTTCACATGGCCGCGCACAGACTGAGGTTCGGCCCGCCATCCGAGGAGGGTACATGAGAGAGAAAGACCGAGAGCTCAGGCGCCGGCGCCAACGCCGACTGAAGCGCTTGAAGAAGCGCCAGCCGGTGGAGAACACGGCCACCAAGCCCGAGCGGGCGCAGGCTTCCAAGCGCGCGCCCAAGAAGCCTCCCCAGAGCGAGACGGGGAACCCGCCAGAAGGCGAGAAGGCGGGCGCGGCCGCGCCCGCCCACGCGGAAGATGGGGCGGCGAAGAAGAAACCGGCGGCCAAGAAGCCCGCGGCCAAGAAGCCGGCCGCCCCGGCGGCGGCAAAGCCGCCCGAGGATGGCGAGGGCACCGCTCCCACCGCTCCAGAGCCGGCTCCGGAAGAGCCGAAGCCCTAAAGGTCTCTCTTAAGGTCGCGATGCCGGACTACCGAACGCTCAAGGCTGTCGATCCCGAGGTCTACCAGGCCATCGCGGACGAGCGCGCGCGCCAGAACTTCGGGCTCGAGCTGATCGCGTCGGAGAACTTCGTCAGCCGCGCCGTGCTCGAAGCGGCCGGCAGCGTCCTCACCAACAAGTACGCCGAGGGCTACCCGGGGAAGCGCTACTACGGCGGCTGCGAGTTCGTCGATGTCGTCGAGCGCCTGGCCATCGAGCGCGCCCAGCAGCTCTTCGGCGCCCAGCACGTCAACGTCCAGCCGCACAGCGGCACCTCGGCCAACATGGCGGTCTACTTCGCGATATTGAAACCGGGCGACAAGCTGATGGGCATGGACCTCTCGAGCGGCGGGCACCTGACCCACGGCCACCGACTCTCCTACTCGGGGCGCGACTTCCAGGTGATCTCCAACGGGGTCGACCGGGAGAGCGAGCGGATCGACTACGACGAGGTCCTCCGCCTCGCTCTGGCGGAGCGGCCGAAGCTGATCGTCTGCGGCGCCTCCGCCTACAGCCGGGTGATCGACTTCGCCCGCTTCCGGGAGATCGCCGATCAGGCCGGTGCCCTCCTGATGGCGGACATCGCCCACATCGCCGGCCTCGTGGCGGCGGGCCTCCACCCCTCGCCCATCGGGCACTGCCACTTCGTCACCACGACCACCCACAAGACGCTGCGCGGGCCGCGGGCCGGGATGGTGATGTGCGATGAGGTTTTCGCCAAGGAGATCGATCGCGCGGTCTTCCCCGGCATCCAGGGCGGGCCGCTCATGCACGTCATCGCCGCCAAGGCGGTGGCGTTCAAGGAGGCCCAGAGCGCGGAGTGGAAGGCCTACCAGCGCCAGATCGTCGCCAACGCCGGGCGCCTGGCCGAGCGCCTGACCGCGGAGAAGGTGCGGGTGGTTTCAGGCGGCACCGACAACCACCTCTTCCTCCTCGACGTGGCGTCGGCGGGGCTGACGGGCAAGTTGGCCGAGAAGGCGCTCGAAGCGGCCGGCATCACGGTCAACAAGAACACCATCCCCTACGACCCCAACCCGCCCCTCGTCGCCTCCGGCATCCGCATCGGCACTCCGGCGCTCACCAGCCGCGACATGCGGGAGCCGGAGATGGACGTCGTGGGCGGCTTCATCGCCGAGGTCCTCCGCGCCCCCGAGGACGAAACGGTCCGCGCCTCCGTCCGCGGCCGGGTGCGCGAGCTCTGCGAGCGCTTCCCGCTCTACGACGCGCTGACGTAGGCCGGCTGGCGCTCGCGTGGTCGACTCACGGTAAGCTCAATCGATGGAGTTCGAGTGGGACCCCGAGAAGGCAGAGCGTAACCGCAGCCGTCATGGCGTAAACTTCACGGAGGCCATAACGGTTTTCGGAGACCCTCTCGAGGTGACGATCTCTGACGTGGCACACTCGGAAGGAGAGTTTCGATACCTGAGCCTCGGTAGGTCTGAAACCGGAAGGCTTCTTGTCGTGGCCTACATGGAGCGAGAGGATAGAATCCGTATTATCAGCGCACGCGAAGCAACCTCCAGAGAGCGACGGGACTATGAATCCAAAAGAGGCTAGAGAAGAAGACGATCTTCGACCTGAGTACGACTTCTCTGCAGGAGTTCGAGGTAAGCACTTCGAGGCCTACACGAAGGGCACGAACGTGGTATTCCTCGATCCCGATGTCGCGGCCGTATTCAAGGACTCCAACGCGGTCAATACCGCTCTCCGCCTTCTTCTCACCCTGGCTAGAGAGCAGGTCAGCGACTCGCCGCCCCGGCGATAGCGTTCCATATCCGGGCTAGGGCGATGAACGGCCCTTCCTGGTAGCTGCCCTAGGAGCCTGCGCGGCAGGAAAGGTCTTCGCGGTTCCACCCCCCTCCTGTCCTCCCCCCATCCCCACCCACCACCCCGCCCAGGGGGGAGGTACCCTTCGCCGGACTGCTTCCGAATCAGGAATGCTTCGCCGGAGGGCCTCCGAATCAGGAAGGACGGCGAGCCGCGCGTCCCTCCCCCCTGGGCGGGGGAGGGTTGGGTCAGGGGGGAGGCTAGGAGCACCCTCTTATACACAACTTTGTGCTGTACATAGGCGCCAAAGTATGTTTCGCT
>JAXDLD010000571.1:0-4517 GCA_034666805.1 Acidobacteriota bacterium | reverse complement strand
GGACGCCCACGCCTTCCTGGTGCTCGAATATGTGGAAGGCCGCGACGCCCTGGCCCTCCAGGGCGGCTCGCCGGCGCAGATCCTCCCCCTCCTCACCCAGGTGCTGGAGGGGCTCGAACGGATGTCCAAAGAGGGGCTCGCGCACCACAACCTCTGCCCCGAGAACCTCCTCGTGGTGCCCGGCCCGGCGCCCGGGCGGATCCAGATGGCGGGCCTGGGGACCGCCGCGCTGCGCCTCCCCGGGGAGCGCCCGGAGGGGGAGGCGGCGGCCTGCGCGGCGCCGGAGATGAGCCGTCCCCTGGAGCTCGCCGTCGCCCCCTGGCGGGCCGACCTCTACTCCCTCGCCCGGATCGCCTGCCAGCTGCTGGAGGCCCGCCTCGACGCCCCGAGAGGGGGCGGCGACGACCCGCAGGCGCCGGAGGTCACCCTTCCCCTGGGCGTCTGCTTCGAGCTGGAGGACGACCGGGGCTTGAAGGAGATCCTCGAGCGCTCGCTCCGCTCCCAGCCGGACGAGCGCCCCACCTTCGGCGAGCTGCGGCAGGCCTTCGGCCGCGCCCTCTCCGGCGCCGCCGGTGCCCGGGCGCTCCCTGAGAGCCGGCTCTTCGTCTCCGCCGAGCCCCCCGAGCCCCAAATCGAGTCCAACCTCGAAGACACCAACCCGGTCTTCCATCCCGAGCTGGTACCGCCGCTCGCCGGGGCCGGAGAACCGGTACGGACCGACACCCTGGTCGTGCCGCCGCCGGCCCCGGTCCTCCCGGAGCCCATTCCGGAGCCCATCCCGGAGCCCATCCCGGAGCCCATCCCGGAGCCCCAGCTGGCGCTACCGGAAGCCGTCGCCCCAGCGCCACCGCTCCCGCTCCTCCCGCCGGCCGCCCGGCCGCCTCGCCCCTACCTCCTCTGGGGGGCTGCCGCCGCGGCGGTCCTGGTGGTCGCCACGGCGGCGGGCCTCTTCGCCCTGCGCTCCCGCGCGGCGGCTCCGGCCGCCGTCGCGCCGGCTCCGCCGCCGGCCGCGCGGGTCGCCCCGGCGCCCGTCCCGGCACCCGTCCCGCCTGCCCCCACCCCGCTGCCCGCGAAGCTCGCCGTCGGCGGCGACGCCGTCGCCAGCAGCCAGGCCGAAGCGGCACCGGCGGAACCGGTGACCCCTTTTCGGGCGGCTTTGAAAGCGGGGGACCTGCCGCGGCTCGCCACGGCGATGAAGTCGCTCACCGCCCAGGAGCTCTCCGCTCTCCAGGCGGAGCCCAGCCTGCGCAAGGACCTCGCGGCAGCCCGGAAGGCCGCCGACCTCTACCAGCGCTACCGGCGGGCGGCCAAAGCCGGCGATCCCGCCGAGATCCTGACCACCGCCGGGGCGGTGGCGACCGCCTACCCGCGCTTCCAGGAGGCCAGGGAGCGGCGGGAGAAGACCGCCACCGGGCTCGAGGGGGAGGCCGAGACCCTCCTCCAGACCGGCGCCGTGGATGCCGCCCTGGAGCGTTTGGAGACCCTGCGTCACGGCTGGCCGGAACGGACCGGGCTGTCCGAGCGGATCGCCCGCTACGCCGCCGAGCAGCGCTCGGACCAGGCCATGGCGGAGGTGCTCTCCGCCGCCGCCGCGGCCGAGTCGCGCAAGCGGCCGGAGGAGGGGCTCGCCCAGCTCGACGGGACGAAGCCCACCCCGCGCTACCAGGCGCGCTTCGGCGAGGCGCGAGCGCGCCTGGAATCCCAGCTCGCCCAGCTCGACCTCCACCCGCCCGTCGTCCAGCTCGGCGGCAGGGCCGCGGATCTCGAGTTCGAGAAGGGGGCCGCCGCCCGCATCCCCTTGAAGATCACCGACGACTACCAGGTGAAGACGGTCACCGTCCGCGTCCGTGCCGAGGGAGGAGGCGCCTGGACCGAGATGGCCTGCAACCGCTCGGGCCCGGACTGCACGATCGAGGTGCCGGAGTCGCTCCACCAGAACCGGACGGTCGAGATCTACGTCGTGGCGACCGACCCCTCCGGCCACAAGGGCCAGCTCGGCAGCCCCGAGAAGCCGCAGCAGATCCGCCGCAAGCACTGGTACGACCGCTTGCGGGGGAAGGGGTAGGACCTCACCCCCCTACCCCCCTCTCCCAACCACCCTCCCAACCTCCGGGAGAGGGGGATCAAGAAGACGCGTGGCGCGGTGGAGCGCTCTCCTACTTCTGCGCCGGCCAGCCCGCGAACAGCTTGTCCCGGAAGGCCTTGTCGGCGTCCTTGATCTCCTCGGAGTCCTTGGTGAAGTTGACCGAGACGATCGAGTCGGACGCCACCGGCCTGCCCTGGAAGGTCGCCGGCTGGAAGACCCAGCGCTTGACCGCCTCCAGGGCGACGCCGTCAAGCTCGTTGCCCATGCCGCCGGAGACGGTCGGATTGACGGCGCAGCCGTCGCGGTCGATCCCCACCTGCACGAGGACCGAGCCCTGGAGCTTCTTGCGCAGGGCGGGGGCCTGGCGGTAGAGCGGGCGGGGCGGCTCGATCTCCGCTCCTGCCTCGGGCGCCGCCTCCCCCGCCGGGGCGGCCCCCTTGCGCGCATAGCAGATCAGCATGCGCGCATCGGTCGCCGCGCCCCCCGTGGGGGCGTTCTTCAGGTACTCGCGGGCGAGGGCGACCGCCTCGTCCGGGTGGCTGGTCTGGAGCAGGAGCCCGGCGAGGTTGAAGCGGTCCACGTTCCAGGCCACCGAATCGATCTCCAGAGCCTTGCGAAACGCCCCGTCGGCTTCGGCGATGGCATCCGCGCCGCGGCCGGACTGGGCGAGGAGGGCGATGGCGAGCTGGTGGTAACCGCGCCCCAGGAGGGGCTTCGGAGGGTTGAACTGCAGGGCCTGGCGGGCGGTCTCGACCGCCTTCCCCGCCTTGCCCCAGGCGACATAGGTGCGCGACAGGCCGAGAAAGCACTCGGCGCACCCGGCGTCGGTCGAGAGGCGGGCGGCGTCCTCGAAGGCGCCGATCGCCCGCCGGTACTGCTGTTGGGCGAGGAGCTGGTCCCCCTGCTCCAGGAGCTGGGCCCGGGTGGGAGCGTCCTGGGCCCGGGCGGCGTTGCCGACCCAGGACGGAACAGCGAGACAGCCGGCGGCCAGGACGATCGATACGGCGCGCGAGAAGCACTGCTGCATGGCGGCCCTCCTTCGGAGGTACGACTTCTAAAGCCAGGGATCTCGCTCATTGTACAGCGGGAGGGGGTAGGTCCATAATCGCCCGCCATGTCCCCCGCCCAGCTCGCCGCCCTGCTCGCCGCCAGCGTGGGGGCGGGGATCATGAACGCAATGGCGGGAGGCGGCACCATCCTCGTCTTTCCCACCCTGCTGCTTCTCGGCCAACCCTCGATCGTGGCCAACGCCACGGGCACGGTCGGGCTCGTCCCCGGGGTGGTGGCGAGCCTCTTCGGCTATCGCCGGGAGGTCCGCACCCACCGCTCCTGGCTCAAAACCCTCTTCCTCCCCAGCCTGGTCGGCGGCGCCATCGGCTCGATCCTCCTCCTCCGCACCCCGGAGCGGGTCTTCGCCCATCTCGCGCCGCTCCTCATCCTCTTCGCCACCCTCCTCTTCATGCTCCAGGGCTTCCTCGCCCGCCGCCGTGAGGGCCAGGTGGAGGCCCAGGTGGAAGATGCCGGCCTTACCGACCCCGGTCTCCTTTCCCGGCGGCGCTTCCTCGTCGCCACCCTCTGCCAGCTCGGCATCTCGATCTACGGCGGCTACTTCGGCGCCGCCATCGGCATCCTCATGCTCGCCGTCCTCGGCTTCCTCGGCCTCAAGGACATCCACGCCATGAACGGCTTGAAGAACTTCTTCACTCTGGCGATCAACGGGGTGGCGGCGGGCTATTTCATCTTCCGCGGGGTGGTGAACTGGCCGGCCGCCTGGGTCGTCGTCCTCGGTTCGACGATCGGCGGCTACGCCGGGGCCCGCTTCGCCCGCCGGATCGGCCGCGAGAAGGCCCGCGCGGCGGTGGTGGTGATCGGCCTCCTCGTCACCGCGATCCTCGCCTGGCAGCAGTGGCGGGGGTAGGGCTTTTCGCCCGGGGATGAAAAAGGGGGCCCGCGGGCCCCCTTTCGTCCATCGTTACCTGCCTGCGGCTACTTCACCGTCCCCACTCCCGCGCCTGCGGGAGCCGGGGTGGCCTCCGGTGCCGGATGCGGAGTCGGGATGGGAGAAGGAGGAGGGCCCGCCTTCTTCTTGCGGCCGCCGGACTTGCGCGGCCGGATGCCGAACTCGGCCAGGGCCGCGCTGGTCGGACCGTGCTCGAAGGCGAGGGCCGAGGCGAGGCGGCTGCGGATGCCGTCCCCGGCCCGGATCATCGCCTTGCGGTCGGCGGCTCCCTGCTTGGCATTGGCCCGCATGCCCTTGAGCTCGAACTCGTGGCTCTTCGCCGTGGTGATGAGCTGGACGAGCTGGTCGTGCACCGGCTTGACGTGCGGCATGGTGTCGAGGAGCGGCGCGAGCTTGGCCTCTAGCAGCTCCCAGCGCAAGACCTTGTCGGAGAAGGAATTGGCGTTGGTGTCGGTGAACGACTTCTTGGGT
>JAXDLD010000570.1:0-4977 GCA_034666805.1 Acidobacteriota bacterium | reverse complement strand
GGGGCTTCTCCGGCCTGCTCCTCGTCACCCTCGGGCTCTACGCCCTCGCCGCCGCGGTCTTCCTGGGGCTGGCGGACCCCGCGCGGCGGGCGCGCCCGGCGATCCTCACCGCGGTCCTCTTCGTCTTCGCCTTCATCCTCGCGCCGCCCATCACCCCCTTCGCGCTCCCCTTCCATGCCGTCTACTACCACGGCCTCCGCGCCGGCTCCTGGCTCGCCTTCACGGGCCAGGTGGAGGCGATGGAGATGGTGCACCGGGCGGAAGGCTTCTACGGCGAGGTGGCGGTGGTCCGGCTGGAGGACGACCTGATCTTGAAGCACAACGGCAAGAGCGACGCCTCAACCAACGCCGACGACAACTACGCCCAGCTCCTCCTGGGCGAGCTGCCGCTCCTCCTCCACCCCCACCCGAAGACGGTCTTGAACATCGGCCTGGGGGGCGGGGCGACCCTCCGCACGATCACCCACCACCGCGAGGTGGAGCGCATCACTCAGGTGGAGCTCGACCCCCTGGTCACCGCCGCCGCCCGCCAGTGGTTCGCGACGTTCAACGACCGCGCCTTGGAAGACCCCCGGGTCGAGGTGGTGACCAACGACGGCCGCAACTACGTCGAGAGCACCCGCCGCCGGTGGGACGTGATCATCTCGGAGCCCCCCAACATCTGGGTCTCCGGGGTCTCGGGGCTCTTCACCCGCGAGTTCTACCAGGCGGCGAAGCGGCGGCTGGCGCCCGGCGGCATCCTCTGCCAGTGGTTCCCCGTCCACGAGCTGGAGCGGGACGACCTGCGGCTCGCCCTCGCCACCCTGACCGCGGTCTTCCACGAGGCCGCCGTCTGGACCAACGGGGTGGACGCCGTCGTCGTCGCCGCCGACGCCCTCCCCCGGCCCGACCCGGCCCGCCTCGCGGCGGCGGCGGCCGATCCCCGGATCGCCCGCGACCTGACCGACTTGAAGGTCGCCCCCGGCGGTCTCCCCGGCCTCCTCAACCTTCTCGGCCATCCCTTCCTCTCGACGGCGGCGCTGCCGGGCTTCGTCGCCGGGATGAAAGGGGAGAACTCCGACGACCGCCCGCTCCTCGAGTTCCGTACCGCCCGGAACCTCTTCACCTCCAACCGGCGGAAGATCCGCGGCGGCGGGACGTAAGCGGGGTGTTACAATCCCCCGCAGATCCGACCGTCCTATCGTGTCCCCGGGAGAGCGCCGTGCAGCCAAGGAAAGTGCTCGTCGTCGACGACTCGAAGTTGATGCACAAGATGTACGAGGTGATGTTGCGCCAGTACCCTCTGGTCTATGCTCTCGACGGGCGCGAGGCGCTCGACCGCCTGCGGGAGCACGGGGACGTGGAGCTGGTGCTGCTCGACATCAACATGCCGAACATGAACGGCCTCGAGTTCCTGGCCGCGATGAAGTCCGACGGGCAGATCGCCGATACCCCCGTCATCATCATCAGCACCGAGGGCAAGGAGGAGGACACCGCCCGCGGCATCGAAGCCGGGGCGGCCGCCTACATCAAGAAGCCGTTCCACCGCGAGGAGATCTTGAACGTCATCTCCCGCATCGAGGGCACCGAAGCGTGAGCGAGACCGGCGCCAAGGGCGTGGCGGCCCCCGTCATGGCGGGGACCACCGGGGGCACCGCGACGACCGCGGGCTCCGACCTGGTCACCGAGCTGCGCTCGGCCCTCGGCCGTGCCAACGAGCTGACTCACGTGCTCGAGGCCAACCTGCGCGAGGCCGAGGAGCGGGAGCGGCAGGAAGCAGAACGGCCGGACGAGCGCTCCGACCCCCTCTCCGCCGAGAAAATCGAGGAGCTCGAGCGGCGCCTGGCGACCGCCGAGTCCGACGTCAAGGAGCTCGCCTCGCGCCTCGTCGACTCCGAGCACCAGGCCGGCCGGCTGATGAACCTCTACGTCGCCACCTACCAGCTCCACGCCACCCTCGATCCGGCGGAGGTGCAGGAGACGATCGCCGAGATCGCCATCAACCTCCTGGGGGCGGCCCGCTTCGTCCTCCTCTTGAAGCGCGACGACGGCGGCGACCTGGAGATCGCCTTGAACCAGGGGATCTACGGCCAGCCCGAGCCGCCCTTCACCGGCGACTCCTACCACGGGGGCGACCCCATGGTGGACGCGACCCTCGCGGACGGCGTGCTGCGCCTGGGGCCGACCGCGGACTCGCCGGCCCTGGCCGCCGTGCCGCTCCGGGTCCAGAACGACATCGTGGGCGCCCTCGTGGTGCTGAAGCTCCTAGACCACAAGCCGATCCTCCGCGCCGAGGACCGTGACCTCCTGGACCTCCTCTCCGCCCATGCCGCCATCGCTCTCTTCGCCGCCCGGCTCTTCGCCACCAAGGACCGGAAGCTGCGCACGCTGGAGAGCCTGGTCAAGCTGGCGCGGGGCGAATGACGGGCCTCCCCCCGCTGATCTGAACCATGGGCATCTCCGGCAGCTTGAAGGACGTCTCCGTCGCCGACGTCATGCAGTTCGTCCATCTCGGCCGGCGCACGGGCACCCTGTTGCTCAACCGCGGCGCGGAGCGGGCGATGATCGGCTTCCACGTCGGCAAGCTGGTCTCGGCCCAGGCGCCGAAAACCCCCAAGCTCGGCGACCTCCTGGTCTCCTCCGGCATGATCGAGCGCCAGAAGCTCGACGAGGCCATCGCCGCCCAGGGCGGGGAGCGGGAGCGGCGCTCGCTCGGCCAGATCCTCATCTCGACCGCCGCCATCGGGGCGGAGCAGCTGCGCGACGTGATCGGCCGCCAGATCGAGCAGGCGGTGGCCGAGGTCATGGTCTGGGACACCGGCACCTTCGAGTTCGCCATCGACGACCTGCGGCCGATCGACGACATCGCCCTCTATCCGAGCGACGTCCTCCCCGACGCCGACATCAACACCCAGATGGTGCTGCTCGAAGCGGCGCGGATCTTCGACGAGCGCAGCCGCAGCCCGCAGCCGGCGGCACCGGCAGCGCCGACTGCGGTATCGCCCGGCCTGGACGACACCTGGGCCACGGTCGGGGACTCGACCCACCCCTCGCTCCTCGACCTCGGGCTCGACGACACGGCGGCGACCCTCCCCGACGGGCCCGCGGACCACGGGCCGGAGGGGGAGGCGGAGCTGCCGAGCCTGGCGGCCGAGCAGCTCGAGCTCCAGGTCGTCTCGGTCGACGAGCCCTTCACCCGCCGCCTGGAGCGTGCCCTGCGGCATGAGCTCGCGGCGATCTCGCGGGTGAGCTTCGCCGAGGCGGGAACGGCTTCGGCGGGGTCGCCGCCACCCATCGTCCTCCTCGACCTGCGGCGCGGCGAGGTGACCCTGGAGCAGGCGCACCACCTCCACCGCCGCCGTCCGGCCGCCTCGCTCATCGCCCTGGTCGACCCCGGCACCCCCTTCGCCCGGGTCTACGAGGCTGGGGTGCTGGCGGCGCTGCCGGCCGAGGTCGAGGCGGTCGTGGCCTGCGTCGAGAACGTCATCGGCAGCCGGCGCGACGTCGTGCGCGGCGGCGAGATGGCCGAGGGGCGCTCGGACGACGGCCGCTCCGGCGTCGCCCGGCTGCGGCGGGTCTTCGGCGACCTGCGCTCCGGCCTCATCTCGGCGACCGTGGCCTTGAACCTCATGCACATCATCTCGGAGTCGGTCGAGCGCGCCGTCCTCTTCCTCGTCAAGCGCGACCAGCTCGTGGCCTTGGGAGCCTTCGGCACGGACGCCACCGGCCGCCCCCTGGCGGAGCGGACCCGGGCCTTGAAGCTCTCGCTCGAAGGCGACAACGCGATTCTCCGGAGTTTAGAGACCGGCGAGGTGCAGACCCTGACCTACGAGGAGGCGGATCTCCCCGAGTCCTTCCGCGCCCTGGTCGGCCGCCCGCGCACCGGCCAGGTGGTGATCTTCCCCGTCCTCGGCACCCAGCGGGTGATCTCGGTCATCTACGCCGACAACGGTGATCGCGAGGAGCCGGTCGAGGACATCGACATCCTCGAGCTGGCGACCGCCCAGGTGGGAATGGCCTTCGAGAACGAGCTCCTGCGCCGGCAGATCTCCCAAAATAAGGAGTAGCGCTCAGAGAACGCGGCGGTCTCGAGAGCTTCGCCTGGTGATTGCGCTCGATTCCGAAACGCCTCCTCCACGCAAAGCCGGATAAATCCGGCTTCGCTTTCGGAGAACCGGAATGCATCGGGGGACCCCGGCCCGCGGCCGGAGCCCCTCAATACCCTATCCGTTCGTTCCTAGCGCAGCACCACCAAGGCTACCCGGCGGTTCTGGGAGCGGCCTTCGCGGGTCTTGTTGCTGGCGATCGACTCGGTCGCGCCGTAGGAGATGACGTTGATGCGGTGGAGCGGGAACTGGTGCTCCTTGTTGAGGTACGCGCGGACCGCCTCGGCCCGGGAGAGGCCCAGCCTCTCGTTGTAGTCCTTCGAGCCGACGTTGTCGGTATGGCCCTGGATCTCGATGTAGACCGCCTGGCCCTGCTGCTTCAAGTCGTTGGCGAACTCGTCCAGGGCGACCCTGGCGGGCTTCGAGAGCTCGTGCTTGTTGAAGCCGAACTTCACCTTGTCGTCGGTCAGGACCTTCTCGTAGAGAAGCTTGCCCTCGGCGAGCTTGCCCGCCTCCTGGGCCCGCTGGAGGGCTTCCTGGGCGGTCTTCGAGACCTCGCCGACCTGGCCCTGGACCTGGGTGACCTGGCCCTGGACGTCGGTGACCCTCTTCTCCTGGGTGTCGAGGCGGGTCTGGGTCTGCTCGACCTGACCCTGCACCTCGTCGATGCGGGTGTGGATCGCCTTGTTCTCGGTCTGGACGTACTTCTTGGTGGCGCAACCGGTGGTCGCGACCAGAGCGAGGACGACGGCGGGAGCGGCAGCCCAATGCTTGGCTCTCATGTGTAACCTCCTTTGATGTCAGCCGCCCCGGACACCGTTGGGCGGCGGTCCCTTGTAGCCTCGCCGGAAGAGCACGGAGCGGTTCCTCCCCGCGACCTCGACCTTGAGAT
>JAXDLD010000569.1:0-6640 GCA_034666805.1 Acidobacteriota bacterium | reverse complement strand
CGGGAGAAAAATATCAATGGACACAAAGAAGAAGTGGATTGTCCTCCCGCTCCTGGTCTTCGCAAGTCTCTTCCCGAGTGCGCCGACGAATGCCGCCGTACCCTGCCACGAGGTCAAACTGAAAGAGCAGCCTCTCTGGGTAAGCAGCGCTACTTATTTGGACCAGGAACAGGCAATTGTGCTTATCGACCCATTCCGCAACAAGCTCGTTACTTTCACCGAAAAGGGTGAGGCCAAAGCCCTACCTAACATTCAGGTGAAGAAGGGCGTCGAGTTTGAACCGACGGAGATCTCTCGGACGCGATCTGGCGGTTTTCTCCTTGAGCAAGCGGACGGCACCTTGACCAGGCTCGATAGAAGTCTCCGTCCAGTCGGTACCGTCTCCCTCCAGGCAAAGAACGCGCAAGGATACCGCGTCGGGTCGATGTATCAGTGGAAGGTGGCGGGAGACTCCATAGTCGCATACGGTGCCCTTTACAACGGTAAGCAAGTGGAGTTGGCCTTCTTCCGTGTCCCACTCGAAGGCAAATCTCAACCCCCGGAAAGGCTTATGGCTCTGGCCGATAGCGACTTCTATCTCATCGGGCAATCATACATCACCGCTATCGGAGATACTGCATATTATGTAGCCATGGGAAAGAACCCTGCGCTCTACAAGGTCGCGCCTGGGCGCAAGCCTGTCGCCCTTAAGGCTTTCCCAGATGAGCCTGAACTACGCACAAGACCAGATTTCAAGACCCGCATGACTGGCCCCAATAGTGCGCCCAAGCACTTCGCTGAACTGGAAAGTTTCAACGTCGTAGCTGGGCTCTTCGCCCAGGACGGGATGCTTTACCTCTTGGTCCGAAAGGCAGGTGACTGGTTCCTATACCAGATCGATCCGGCAAAGGACAAGATCCTTTCGCCGGAGGGCGGAGTACGTCTCCCCACCACAGCACACCACCTGACCGTCGTTCCTTCGAAGGCGGAGTGGTACTTCATCGAGCGCGGCCCTGTGGAGGAGCGCCAGCAGCAGAAGATCGATCGGATGCTAGTGGTGGACAGCGCCGCTATTGCGGCCTCTGCTACTCTTCCTAACTTATGCCCCACCAAGTAGTGGCGCGAGAACCCGATAAGGCAAAACAGGAACCGGAACCGGCCGCTTCTTCTCAGAAGGAGAAGAGCGGCCTCTTGCTTCCTGCTTTGGTCGGAACCCTGATCGCCGGACTCCTCACCGTACTCGGGTTATACTTAAGCCATCTGAGCAGTGAAGTAGCGGCGCTCCGGCAGGAGATCGCGAAGACAAACGACCAAGTCCAGGCAGCGTCGAAAGCTATGACTTCTCTTGACGTTCGCATCACACTGATCGTCAGGGGGCTTGAAGTTCGCGCTTCGGATGACCTTGAGCAGTTGTGTCATGCGGCTAAGGGTCACTATGACGGGAACAAGTTGATCTGCACGTTTGATGACAACCACCCGCCTCTGAAGTACCAACCGCTCGAGAAGTAGGACCGCAACGCCGGGGAGAGGGTCTGACGCAGGCAAGGGTTCTCACGACTTAATTCCTTCCCAATCTCAGTAGGGTCGGAAGGTAACGAGTCCCCCGGACCTTGACACGCAGGATCCCCGCGAGACCTTGCTCTGCAAGCAAAAGACATTATGGCACGCGCACCTGAGTTAGCGTTATGCTAACAAATGTCTTTATAGAGCCAGCTTCATACGTTGCCGAAAGGGTCCATTTACTTGCCTTCCAGCCTGTTTGACGTGTGACTCTACTGGCATCCTTTCCAGCAGATGGCGATAGTTCGCCTTACTCGACGGCCAGGATCTCCGGCACGATGCGGAGGGTGGAATCCTCGACCACCGTGAGGATAGCGAGCGTCAGGGGAAGATGGAAGCGGCGGGCGCCACAGGCACCTGGGTTCAGCAACAAGCAATCGCCACGCCAGGAGAGCTCCGGCCGGTGCGAGTGGCCGTAGACGATGAGGCGCAGGCGCTGCGGCCAGTCCGGGGGGACGTCCTCCCGGCGGTGGACCATGCCGAAGGGAAGGCCGCCGATCTCGCCGGTGAGCGTCTCGGGGAGCACCGCCAGGGGGCCCTTGTCCCAGTTGCCGCGCACCGCCTCGACGGGGGCGATCCGGCGCAGGCTCTCGAGGATCGCCGGTTCCCCCACGTCCCCGGCGTGGAGCAGGCGGTCGCAGCCGGCGAGGAGCTCGAGCACCCGCGGGCGCAGCCGGTTGTGGGTATCCGAGAGCACGCCGACGCGCATGGCGGGGAACCCTACCGCGACCGGGCTCCATTCGCCAACCGCCGTTTGCGATGTCCCGTTTGCGGTCTCCGCCAGCACGGAACTTGCAAAGGAACTATCGTCCGTATGTCGATCGCCTTCACCCGCACCGTCGCCACCCTCGGCCCTTATCAGGTGCTCGCCGACCTCGGCGCGGTACCCTGGGGGACGGCGCATGCCGCGATCGACGTCCGGAGCGACCGCGAGGTGATGCTGGTCGCCGTGCCGCCCTCGCGCCGGGGGGCGGACGAGGGCGAGGTGCCGTGGGAGGTGCTGCTCGCGGAGACGGCCGCCCTGGAGCGGCTCTACCATCCCGGCATCCCCGTCCTCTTCGAGGTCGCCGAGCACGAGGGAGAGGTTCTCATCGCCCTCGCCGCCACCCCGGGCCGCACCCTGGACGAGGCCCTGCGGACGGGTCTCCAGCCGGACCGCTGCCAGCTCGTCGACTGGGGGTGCCAGATCCTCGACGCCTTGGCCGAGGCGCACGCCCATGGGCTCCTCCACCGTCATCTGGGGGAGGGCGAGCTGGTCCTCGGTCCCAACGGGCGCCTCACGGTCACCGGCTTCGGCCTCACCCGGATGAGCTTCGAGCCGCTCGCCACGGTGGCCCCCGAGGTGCGGGCGGGCCACCCGGCTATCCGGCGGAGCGACCTCTTCGCCGTCGGGGCGCTGCTCCGCCGGCTCGCCCGGAGGGTGCGGCTCGCCGGGGACGACCCCCTGCTCCCGATCCTCGCCCGCGCCACCGCCGTCGACCCCGCCACCCGCTTCGAGAGCGCCACCCAGATGGCGGAAGCCCTGGCGACGGTCCCGATCTTTCTCTAGCTTTCGTCCTTCTCTATAGAGGTAGGGGTTCCCCTGTCGATTTCGGGCCCGTCCGTTCGACTAGAGGATGAACTGACTTCGAAAGGAGACGAGACAATGGAATACCTACTGCTGATCTACTCCCGTGAGAGCGACTGGGCTGCCCTGTCCGAAGAGGCGCGGGGCGGGCTGTACAAGGATTACTACGAGTTCACGGACGGCATCCGCAAGAGCGGCCACTACAAGGGCGGCAACCCGCTCCAGCCGATCGCGACGGCGACCACCGTGCAGGTCCGTGACGGCAAGACGATGACGACCGACGGTCCCTTCGCCGAGACCCGCGAGCAGCTCGGCGGCTACTACCTGGTCGAAGCGGCGGACTTGGACGAGGCGATCGGCATCGCCGCCCGCATCCCCGGCGCGCGCATGGGCTCGATCGAAGTGCGGCCGATTCAGAAGATGTAGGGGTGGCTTGACCATGGGATATCCTCCCCTCCCGCGGCTCCCAAGGAGGGCGGGAGGGGTGCTTTCATGACGATCGCGGAGCAGGCGAGCCAGGAGATCGAGCGCGTCTTCAGGAGCGAGCGGCAGCGGGCCCTGGCGACCCTCATCCGGCTTCTCGGCGGTGACTTCGACCTCGCCGAGGACGCGCTCCAGGAAGCCTTCGCCGAGGCCGTGACCCGCTGGGGGACTTCCGGCGTGCCGGCCCACCCCCGCGCCTGGCTGGTGAGCACCGCGCGTCACAAGGGGCTCAACCGCCTGCGGCGCCAGTCGCGCTTCGAGGAGAAGCGGCGCGCCCTCGCCTGGGAGGGGCCGCGCTTCGAGCCGCCGGACGTCTCGGCCCTGGAGGGCGGCTACGACGGCGAGCTGGGGGACGACCGGCTGCGGCTGATCTTCACCTGCTGCCATCCGGCGCTCGCGGTCGAGGCGCAGGTGGCGCTCACTCTGCGCACCCTCTGCGGCCTGGAGACCGACGAGATCGCCCGCGCCTTCCTCGTACCGGTGCCGACGCTCGCCCAGCGGCTGGTGCGGGCCAAGCAGAAGATCCGGATGGCGGGCATCCCCTACCGGGTGCCGCCGCCGGAGCTCGTAAGAGAGCGGCTCGACGCCGTCCTCTGCACGATCTACCTGGTGTTCAACGAGGGCTACGCGGCGACCGCCGGTCCGGCGCTGGTGCGAGTCGAGCTCTGCTTGGAGGCGATCCGCCTCGGGCGGCTGCTCCTCGAGCTGCTGCCGGAAGAGACCGAGGCCCGGGCGCTCCTCGCCCTGATGCTCCTCCACCACGCGCGCCGCGCCGCCCGGCTCGACCGCGGGGGCGAGCTCGTGCTCCTGGAGGAACAGGATCGCTCGCTGTGGGACGGCGGCGAGATCGCCGAGGGATTGGGGTTGGTCGAAGACGCGCTCAGACGCGGTGGCGCCCGGCCCTACGCTCTCCAGGCGGCGATCGCCGCCCTTCACGCCCGGGCGGCGACGGCGCCCGCGACCGACTGGCGGCAGATGGCCGAGCTCTACCATCTGCTCGTAGGCCTCCAGCCGTCCCCCGTCGTCGAGCTCAACCGGGCGGTCGCGGTCGCTCAGGCCTACGGGGAGGAGGCCGGCCTGCGGCTCCTGGACGATCTCGATACGCGCGGCGCCCTCCCCGGCTACCATCTCCTGCCGGCCGCCCGTGCCGACCTGCTGCGCCGTCTCGGCCGCGCTGCCGAGGCGGCGGACGCCTATCGCCGGGCCTTGGCGCTCGCCAGCAATCCCGCCGAGCAGCGCTTCCTCGCCCGCCGGCTGAGGCAGGTGGAAGGCTAGGAGCCTGCCTCCGACGGCTGGGCGGATCCCAATCGGGACCGTCCGGACCGTTTTCGGAAGCTCCCGGAGAGATTTCGGAGGCTCCCGGAGGGATTTCTGAAGCTCCCGGACAGATTTCTGAGACTCCCGGACGGCTTCGTGAAGCTTCCGGACGGGTTCGTGAAGCTCCCGGACGGGTTCGGGAAGACTTTGGACGCGTTTCTGAAGACTTTGAACGCCTTTGGGAAGACTTTCGAGAGGTTCTGGAGGTTCCCGGACCCTGTCCGGAAGGTTCCGGAAGCCCTCCGGAAGGTTCCGGAAGCCCTGCGGAAGGTTCCGGAAGCCGTCCGGGAGCTTCCAGAAGCCGTCCGGGAGCCTCGGAAACCTGTCCAAAGTCTTTCGGAACATGTCCGGAAGCTTCCGAAATCTGTCCGCGAGCTCCGGAAACCTGTCCAGGAGCCTCCAAGACCTCTGGAAAGTCGTCCGGAACCCGTGGAAAGTCTTCCCGAACCCGTGGAAAGTAACTTTCAAGGGCTGGAAAGTCGACCCGAAGATGTCAGAAGTCGACTTAGAGAGGTTAGAAGTCGACTTGGAGGCATAGGAAGTCGACTTCTAGACGTAGCGCCTATGCCCTCCCCGGGGGGAGGGATTCGCACGCCCAAATTGCGCGGATAAGACCGGGAGCGACCCCCGCCCGCACCGCAGGGATGGAACGACCCTACCCGGCGCAGAAAACCCGGGCCACCTCCACGAGAGCGTCGCGGCAGGCGATCACCTCGTCGATCCGCACGTACTCCTCGACGGCGTGGAGCCCGGCCCCGCCGGGGCCGAAGATCACCGTGGGGATGCCGGCGTGGCCGAGGACGGCGGCGTCGGTCCAGAAGCTCACCCCGCCGCGCCGGGCCGGCCGGCCCGCCCGGGTGAGCGCCGCCTCCAGGAGCCCCGGCAGCTCGTGCCCGGCCGGGGTCTCGTAGGCGAGCCGGCCGAAGAGGAAGCGGCTCTCGGCCTCGAGCTCGCCATCCTCCCGGACGAGATCGGCGAGGATCGCCTCCACCTCCCGGGGACCCACCTCGACCGGCTCGCCCGGCAGGGTCCGCCGTTCGAGCGACAGGGTGCAGCGGTCGGGGTAGGTGCTGAGCTCGCGCCCGCCGGCGATCAGGGAGGCGTGGAGCGAGGCGGTCCCCAGGAGCGGGTGCGGGGGCCGGGACTGGAGATCGCGGTCGAGCCCCTCCAGCCGTCCGAGCACCCGGCCCATGCGGAGGATGGCGTCTCTCCCCTCCAGGGGACGGCTGCCGTGGGCGGCCCTGCCGCGGGTCGTCACCTCCACCCAGGAGAAGCCCTTGTGGCCGACCGCCACCGCGAGGTCGGTGGGCTCGGTGACCACCGCCGCGTCGGCCCGGACCGCGCGCGCCAGCGCCTCCGCCCCCAGGCTCGTGTACTCCTCGTCCGCCACGGCGCCGACGATCAGCCGGCCGGCTTCGAGGCCCCCGGAGGCGGCGAGGAGGCGGGCGGCGCCGAGCATCGCCGCCACCCCGCCCTTCATGTCGACCGCGCCGCGGCCGTAGAGCCGGCCGTCCCGGACGACGGGGGAGAAGGGCGCCGCCATCCCGGTCACCCCGACCGTGTCGATGTGACCGCAGAGGAGGAGGGTCCGCCCCGGCCGCCGCCCTGCGAGCACCCCGACGACGTTCGGTCGGCCGGGGGCGACGTCGGTCAGTTCGACCGCGCAGCCGGCGGCCGTGAGCTCGGCGGCGATGGCGCGGGCGATCTCCCCCTCGCCCGCGCCGCCGGGGACGA
>JAXDLD010000568.1:0-9508 GCA_034666805.1 Acidobacteriota bacterium | reverse complement strand
CACCACATCGTCTGCGACGGCTGGTCCATGGGGGTGCTCGTCCGGGAGATCGCGGCGCTCTACGCGACCGCCCTCGCGGGGCGCCCCTCGCCTCTCCCGGACCTCCCCTGGCAGTACGCCGACTTCGCCCTTTGGCAGCGGCAGCTCCTGGCCGGCCCCGAGGTGGAGCGCCAGCTCGCCTGGTGGCGGGAGCGGCTCGCCGGGGCGCCCGAGGCGCTCGCCCTGCCGACGGACCGCCCGCGCCCGGTGGTCCAGTCCTTCCGCGGCGGCCGCGAGGCCGTGATCCTGCCCGCCGCCTTGGCCGCGGCGGTCGAAAGGCGGAGCCAGGAGGCCGGGGCGACCCCGTTCATGACCCTCCTCGCGGCCTTCCAGGCCCTGCTCTCGCGCTGGAGCGGTCAGGAGGACGTGACCGTGGGCTCGCCGATCGCCGGCCGGCGCCGTCCCGAGGTCGAGGGGCTGATCGGCTTCTTCGTCAACACCCTGGCGCTCCGGCTCGATCTCTCGGGGCGGCCGGCCTTCCGCGACCTGCTCTCCCGGGTCCGCGAGCTCGCCGTGGCGGCCTACGAGCACCAGGACCTCCCCTTCGAACGGCTGGTCGAGGCTCTGCGCCCCGAGCGCCAACTCGCGCGCTCGCCGCTCTTCCAGGTGATGTTCGCCCTGCAGAACGCCCCGGCCGCCCCCCTCTCCCTGCCTGGCCTGGACCTCGCGGTGGTGCCGGTCGAGCTCGGCGTCGCCAGGTTCGACCTGACCTTCGCCCTGCGCGAAGGGGAGGGGCGGCTCGCCGGGGGGATCGAATACAACCGCGACCTCTTCGATCCGCCGACCGTGGCCCGCCTCGCCCGGCACTTCGAGACCCTCCTCGCGGCGGCCCTCGCGGACCCCGGGCGAGCGATCGCCGAGCTGCCTCTCCTCACCGAGGAGGAGCGGCACCAGGCCCTCCACGAGTGGAACGACCTCGCGGAGGACTACCCGCGCGCGGGCTTCGTGCACGAGCGGATCGCCGCCCGCGCCGCGGCGGAGCCGGAAGCCACCGCCCTCTGGCTCGACGGCCGGCGGATGAGCTACGGCGAGCTGCGGCGGCGGAGCGCGCGGATCGGCCGCCACCTGCGGGACCTGGGGGTGGGGCCGGACCAGCCGGTCGGCATCGCCGTCGAGCGCTCGTTCGCCATGGTCGCGGCGCTCCTCGGCATCTGGGAGGCCGGCGGCGCCTACGTGCCGCTCGACCCGGCCCTGCCGGCGGAGCGGCTGGCCTTCATGATGGCGGATGCCGGCGTCCGGGTCGTCCTCACCCAGGCGGCCCTGGCGGCGCTCCCCGAGCTCGGCATCCGCCAGCTCCCCATCGAGGACCTCTGGGAAAGCGAGCCCGAGCCGTCGCCCCCGCCCGCTGCGCCCACCCTGCCGGAGCAGGCGGCCTACGTGATCTACACCTCGGGATCGACCGGGCAACCCAAGGGGGTGCTGGTCTCCCACCGCGCCCTGGCCAACCGTCTGCTCTTCGCCGCCCACCTGGATTTGGGCGAGGGGGTGGGCTTCCTGCACAAGACGTCGATCAACTTCGACGCCTCGCTCACCGAGATCTTCGCTCCCCTCCTCATGGGCGGCCCCGTGATCCTCGCCCGGCCCGGGGGAGAGAGGGAGCCCGCCTACCTGGCCGGCCTGCTCCGCGAGCACCGCCTCCCCACCGCCTCCTTCACCGTCGCCATGCTCGCGGCCCTCCTGGCCGAGGGGAGCGCGCTCGCCGCCTGCGACGACCTGCGGGTGGTCCTGGCCGGGGGCGAGGCGATGCCGCTCGACCTGCCGGCCCGCCTCCATGCCCAGTCGCCGGCGGTCTTAAGGAACCGCTACGGCCCGACCGAGACGACGATCTCGGTGACCTCCTGGCGTTGCGACGACCAGGAGCGGGGCCGCTCGGTGCCGATCGGCCGCCCCATCGCCGGGGCCGCGATCTACCTCCTCGACCGGGACCTCCAGCCGGTGCCGGCGGGGATCTCGGGCGAGCTCTACGTCGGCGGCCCCGGCCTGGCGCGCGGCTATCTCGCCCGGCCGGAGCTGACGGCGGAAAAATTCACCCCTCACCCCTTCGGCGCCGAACGGGGCGAGCGGCTCTACCGCACCGGCGACCTCGCGCGCTTCCGTCCCGACGGGGCGATCGAATTCGTCGGCCGCACCGACAGCCAGGTCAAGATCCGCGGCTTCCGGGTCGAGCTGGGGGAGATCGAGGCGGCGCTCGCGCGGCACCCCGCCCTGACCGAGGTGGCGGTGGTCGACCGCGCGGACCCCGGGAGTGGCAGCCAGCGCCTGGTCGCCTACTACGTGCCACGACCGGCGGGGGAGCCCACGGTCGGCGAGCTGCAGGCCTTCCTCGCCGGCCTCCTCCCCGGCTACATGGTCCCCGCCGCCTTCGTCCGCCTGGAGGCCATTCCCGTGACCCCCACCGGCAAGACCGACCGCAAGGCCCTGCCGGAGCCGGCGCCCGACCGCTCCGGCCAGACCGAGGACGCCTGGGAGGCGCCGCGGACCCCGGTCGAGGAGCTGCTCGCCGGGATCTGGGCGGAGCTCCTGGACGTCTCCCGGGTGGGCCGCGGGGAGAGCTTCTTCGAGCTCGGCGGGCACTCGCTCCTCGCCACCCGGCTCGTGTCGCGCCTCCGCGAGGCGCTCGGCGTCGAGCTGCCGCTCAAGGCCGTCTTCGAGACGCCGACCCTTGCCGGCATGGCGGATCTGGTCGAAGCCGTCCGTCACGCCGGGGATATCGACGGCCTTCCGGCCGCGCCGCCGATCCGCCCCCTGCCGCGGACCCGCGACCTGCCGCTCTCCTTCGCCCAGGAGCGGCTCTGGTTCTTGGAGCAGCTCGACCCCGGGAGCGCCGCCTACAACCTGCCGGCCGCGGTGCGCTTCACGGGGCGGCTCGCGGTGCCCGCCCTCGCCGGAGCCTTGGGGGCGATCGTCGCCCGTCACGAGACGCTCCGCACCCGCTTCGTCACCGTCGAGGGGCGCCCGGTGCAGGCGATAGCACCTAGCGCCAACTTCTCTTTGCCTACCGTCGACCTGACGGCCCTGCCGGCGCCGGCGCGGGAGGGCGAGGCGCGGCTCCTCACCCGGGAGGACGCCCGGCGCCCATTCGACCTCGCGGCCGGCCCGCTCGTCCGCGCCGCGCTCCTGCGGCTGGGCACGCGGGAGCACCTGGTCCTCCTCTGCTTCCACCATATCGTCTCCGACGGCTGGTCGATGGGGGTCCTCGTCCGCGAGCTGGGGACCCTCTATGTTGGGGAGTCTCTCCCGGCCCTCCCCGTCCAGTACGCGGACTATGCCGTCTGGCAGCGGGAGTGGCTCGCCGGGGAGGTGCTGGCGGCCGAGCTCGCCTGGTGGCGCGAGCGCCTCGCCGGAGCGCCGGCCGTGCTCGCCCTGCCTACCGACCGGCTCCGTCCGCCGGTGCAGAAGTTTCGCGGCGGGAGCGTCCCCTTCACCCTGCCGGCGGAGGTCACGGCCGGCCTCTCCCATCTCTGCCGGCGCCGGGGGGTGACCCCGTTCATGGCCCTCCTCGCCGGCCTCGACGTCCTCCTCTGGCGCGGGTCGGGGCAGGAGGACCTGGTGGTGGGGTCGCCGGTCGCCAACCGGACCCGCCGTGAGATCGAGGGGTTGATCGGCTTCTTCGTCAACAGCCTGGCCCTCCGCGCCGACCTCGCGGGCGAGCCGTCGTTCACCCAGCTCTTGGCCCAGGTCCGGGAGCAGGCCCTCGGCGCCTACGCCCACCAGGACCTGCCGTTCGAGAAGCTCGTCGAGACGCTTGCCCCCGAGCGCAGCCTGGCCCACGCGCCGCTCTTCCAGGTCTTCCTCGTCCTTCAGAACACGCAGAACACGCCGGCCGGGAAGCTCCTCCTGCCCGGCCTGGAGATCGCGCCGGTCGCGGGGGAGACCGGGGCGGCCAAGTTCGACCTCACCCTGGCCCTCGGCGCCGGTCCCGAAGGCGAGCTGGCCGGGGTCTGGGAGTACGACCGCGACCTCTTCGACCCGTCGACCGTCCTTCGCCTGGGCGACCAGCTCGCCCGTCTCCTCGCCGCGGCCGTGGCGGAGCCCGAGGCGCGGATCGGCAGCCTGCCCCTCCTCTCGCCGGCCGAGCGCCAGCAGCTCGCCGAGTGGAACGGGACCGCCGCCAGCTACCCCGAGCGCTCCCTGGCCGGCCTCCTCGCCGAGCCGGCGGCGCGGACACCGGACGCGGTGGCGGTGGTCTTCGCCGACGAGTCCCTCTCCCACGGCGAGCTCGCCGCCCGCGCCGGGCGCCTCGCCGGCGAGCTCCGCCGGCTGGGGGTGGGGCCGGAGACGCGGGTGGGGATCTGCGCCGAGCGCTCGCTCGCCCTCCTCGTGGGGCTCGCCGCCATCCTTGAAGCCGGCGGCGCCTACGTGCCGCTCGACCCCTCCTATCCGGCCGAGCGGCTGGCCTACATGCTGGAGGATTCGGGGGTCCCCGTGCTCCTCGCCGAGAGCCGGCTGGCGGCGGCCCTCCCGCCGCACGGCGCGAGGGTCGTGCCCCTCGATGCGCCTCTCCCCGCCCCTGCCGCGCCGCCGCTCCTCCGCCCGGAGATCGACCCCGACCACCCCGCCTACGTCATCTACACCTCGGGCTCGACCGGGCGGCCGAAGGGGGCCATGAACACCCACCGGGGGATCGTCAACCGGCTGCTCTGGATGCAGGAGCGCTACGGGCTGACGACCGCCGACCGGGTCCTCCAGAAGACCCCGGTCTCTTTCGACGTCTCGGTCTGGGAGCTGTTCTGGCCGCTCACGAGCGGCGCCTGCCTGGTGGTGGCCCGGCCCGGCGGCCACCAGGACCCCCTCTACCTGGTGGAGACGATCGCCCGCCAGGAGGTGACCTTCCTCCACTTCGTGCCCGCCATGCTCTCCGCCTTCCTGGAGGCGCCGGGCCTCGAACACTGCGCCGCCCTCCGCCAGGTGGTGGCGAGCGGCGAGGCGCTCCCCTACGACCTCGAACGCCGCTTCTTCGCTCGCCTGGGCCGCCTGGGGACCCGGCTCGAGAACCTCTACGGGCCGACCGAGGCGGCGGTCGACGTCACCTTCTGGCCCTGCGATCCGGCGGGGGAGGCGGGCCGGGTGCCGATCGGCCGGCCGGTGGCGAACACCGCCATCCACGTCCTCGGCCGCGACCTCCGGCCCCTGCCGCCGGGCGCCGCCGGGGAGCTCGCGATCGGCGGCGCCCAGGTGGCGCGGGGCTACCTCGGGCGGCCCGAGCTGACCGCCGAGCGTTTCCTCCCCGACCCCTTCTCCGGGCTGCCCGGAGCCCGCCTCTACCGCACCGGCGACCTCGCCCGGCACCTGCCGGACGGGGCGGTCGAATACCTCGGCCGTATCGACCACCAGGTGAAGCTGCGCGGCTTCCGGATCGAGCTGGGGGAGATCGAGTCGGCCCTCCTAGGCCATCCGGGGGTGCGCGACGCGGTGGTCGTCGTCCGCGAGGACCCGCCGGCGGGCTCCCGCCTGGTCGCCTACGTGGTGGCCGAGGGGCGGGACGGGGAGGGGCTCCCCGCCCTGCTCCCGGCCTGGCTCGGCTTGAGCCTGCCGTCGCACATGGTTCCGGCGGCCTTCGTCGTCCTCCCCGCCCTGCCGCTCAACCCCAGCGGCAAGGTGGACAGGAAGGCCCTGCCGGCGCCGGACTGGCGGGCCGGCGCGAGCTTCGTGGCCCCGCGGACCCCGCTCGAAGAGGTCCTCGCCGGCTTCTTCGCCGACGCCCTGGGGCTGGAGCAAGTTGGGGTCGAGGACGGCTTCTTCCGCCTGGGCGGCCACTCGCTCCTCGCGACCCAGCTCGTCGCCAAGATCCGGGGGGCCTTCCAGGTGGAGCTGCCGCTCCGCCGCCTGTTCGAGACCCCGACCGTCGCCGCCCTCGCCGCGGCGATTCTCGCCGCCGAGGCCCGGCCGGGGCAGAGCGAGCGGATCGCCCGGGTGCTCCTCCGCGTCCGCAAGCTGGCCGAGGAGAAGCAGTTGGCGGTCGCCGGCGAGGAGGCGTGAGCGCTGGGTCCGCTTGATCCTGCGGGCGGGCTCCTTCGGGCGCTCCGCGCAGCCAGTCGCCCGTCCTCGGAATCAAGCGAACCCAGAACCGAGGCGTGAGGGGTCTTCTGCGCTAGATTAGCGTTTTCTGGAGACCCTCCAATGTCCGAGCCCGTCCCGCCGGCCGACCCCCCCGCGCACCCCCGCTACCTGGACGTGGTGATGAAAGGGGGCATCACGAGCGGCGTGGTCTACCCCCTGGCGGTCGCCGAGCTGGCGAAGGTCTTCCGTTTCCGCTCGATCGGCGGCACCTCGGCCGGGGCGATCGCGGCGGCGGCCACGGCGGCGGCCGAGCACGGCCGCCAGACCGGGCGGGGGAGCGGCTTCGCCGGCTTGGCCGACCTGCCGCGGCGGCTGACCGAGATCCTCCCCGACGGCCGCTCCCGGCTCCTCTCCCTCTTCCAGCCGGCGGCGGCGACCGCGCCCCTCCTCGCCGTCCTCCTCGCCGCCGTCCGCGCCAAGGGGACCGGGGCCAAGGCCGCCGCGATCCTGGACGAGCTGCGGCAGTCCTTCCCCGAGGGCTTCTGGCTCGGCGCCCTCCCCGGGCTCGTCCCGACCGTCGCCCTGGCCGTCGTTCTGCTAACCGCCCCGCACAGCCGCCTGGGGTGCCTGGGTCTCGTTCTCGCCCTCCTCTGCTCGGCGCTCCTCGCCCTCGCCGGAGCGCTCCTCGGCAGCCTCGCCCTCGTCGCCGGCCGCGCCGTCTCTACTCTGCCCGCCAACGCCTTCGGCCTCTGCCGCGGCCTCGCCGACCCCGGCGAGGGGCACCCGGAAGCGCCGCCGCTCACCCCCTGGCTCGCCGACCTCCTGGACGAGCTCGCCGGCAAGGACCCGGCGGACGGGCCGCTCACCTTCGGCGACCTCTGGAAGGCCAACCCGCCCGCCGACGCCAAGCCCGGCGAGCGTTCGATCGACCTCCAGGTGATGACCACCTGCGTCTCCCTCGGCCGCCCCTACCGCATCCCGTTCGAGAGGGTCTTCCACTTCAAGCGCAGTGAGCTCGCCCGCTTCTTCCCCGAGCCGGTCGTCCAGTGGATGGTCGACCATGCCCACGAGGACAGGCGCCTGACCCATCCCACCCACGACGGGGAGCCGCTCTTCGCCCTTCCCGACGCCGCCAACCTGCCGGTCGTCTTCGCGGCGCGGCTGAGCCTCTCTTTCCCCATCCTCCTCTCCGCCGTGCCGCTCTACGCGGTCGACCCCGCGGGCTCCCGGCCCAAGGACGCGGCCGAGCCTGCCGACCCCCCGCTCGCGCGCTGCTGGTTCTCGGACGGCGGCCTGACGAGCAACCTGCCGATCCACTTCTTCGACGCGCCCCTCCCCGCCTGGCCCACGGTGGCGATCGACCTCGTCGACGCGAGCCCGGCCCACCCTTTGAGCGACCTGCCTGCGGACAACATCTGGCTCCCCCAGCGCAACAACGGCGGGGCCCTGGAGGGTTTCCAGCACTTCGACCAGGGCTCGGGCGCGAAGCAGGTCTTGGGTTTCGTCTCCTCGCTCCTGACCGCGATGCAGAACTGGCGCGACAACGCCCTCTCCCGGCTGCCCGGCCAGCGGGACCGGATCGCCCACGTCATTCTGGCGCCGGACGAGGGGGGGCTCAACCTGGAGATGTCCAAGGAGCTCGTCGACGGGCTGACCGAGCGCGGACGCTGGGCCGGGATCAAGCTGCGGCACCGTTTCGCCGGGCTGGCCGCGCCCGCCGACGGGCTGGACGACAAGCTCTCCTGGGACAACCACCGCTGGGTGCGTTACCTGGAGGCCATGCCGGCGCTCCAGGACCTGCTGGCGGCGTTCGCCCGGGTCTACGACCACCCGAACCCCGGCGAGCCCACCTACCGCGACCTGATCCAGCACCCCCCCTCCTACAAGGAGAGGAGCCAGGCCCAGAAGCAGCGCCTGGCCGAGGTGAGCGAGAAGCTCGCCGAGATCGGCCGCGAGCTCGACGGGATCGTGGGCACCCCCGCGGACTTCCACAAGGAAGAGCCGCACCCGCCCGGCGAGCTCAAGGTGCGGCCGCGGATCTAGCGCGGCGTCAGGAGCCGGGCGTAGATGTCGGTCGCGCCCTGCCGCCAGACGACGACGACGGGTCCCCGGAGGTTGGCGGCGACGTCGGGGGAGGCCTGGTCGCCCGCGATGGTGACGTTGATCCGCAGGTCGCGGCTCGCCGGCGTGCCGTCGGCGGCGAAGGCGCGGCCGTAGACACCCTGGCCGTTGCCGTCGCGGTCCGCCTCGGCCCAGACGGTGACGAAGCCGCCGTCCGGCAGCGCCGCGACCTTGGGGGTCCCCTGGTTTCCCACGTACCGGAGGTCGACGGGGAAGGGGTCGCCCCGGCGGACGGCCCGCGGGGTGAGCCGCGCCCCCGAAATCTCGTACTCTTCGTTCCACACGGCCACGAGACCGCCATCCGGGGTCATGGCCAGGGAGGAGCCGTTGAAGGAGACATGGTCGAAGTCGCTCAAATGGAGGTACGCGCTCTCCCCGCCCCGCGGCGAGTACCGCTTGAGGAACATCTGGGTCTCCCCGATGAGGGACCTCGCTTCGTAGAGGACGCTCAAAGCCCCATCGGCCGCCAGCGCCACCCCGGTGGGAACGATGTCGGTCGTGTCGTCGCCGATCCCGGGATCGCCATAGCCGACGATGAACCCGTCGCCGACCGGAGTGCCGTCGGCCTGGAACCGGCGGGCCATGGCATTGCGGTAGGGGAAATCCCTGAATTCCTCCTGGCTCCAGGCGACCGCGAACCGGCGGTCGGCGCCGATCGCGAGGCGCGCCCTGGAGCTGCTGAAGGTGCGGTCCACATTGACCCGGACCTGCGCCTGGGCGGGCGTGCCGTCGCGCCTAAAGCGGCGGACGTAGACGTCGGCCGGCCCGCCCGGCGCCCGCTCCTCGCTCCAGGCGACGAGGAAGCTCCCGTCGCGGTCGGCGGCGACCTGGTCGGCGTGCTGCGACCCCGGCGCCGGGTCGGTCAGCCGGAACTCGCCGCTCGCCGGGGCGCCGTTGGCGGCGAAGAGCCGGGCATGGATCACCGTCCGGCCGCCGCTCGCCGGGCCGTTCGTCCAGACGACGACGAAGCCGCCATCCGGGAAGACGGCCGCCGAGGGATCGAAATGCAGACCGTGGGTGCTGGCGTTGACGTGGATCTCCGTCCCGCTGGGCAGCGGGGTGGCCCCCCTGGCGAGCGCGGGCAGGAGGAGGAAGGCGGTGAGGGTCCCGGCGGCGATCCACTTGTAGAGCATGTGAGAATTCTAGCACCGGGAGGACTTTCCAGAGGTTCCGGACGGATTTTGGAAGCTCCCGGACGAAAATCCGAAGACTTTCCATGCCGCCGCGGTTCATGTCGAGCAGCTCGTCGATGATCCGGGCCTGCGAGCGCGCGTTCCGCCTCGAAGCGGGCGAGGCGCTCGCCCTAGTGGTCTGTCAAGGCAGAATTGATAGGAAGGAGGCCAAGTCA
>JAXDLD010000567.1:0-8065 GCA_034666805.1 Acidobacteriota bacterium | reverse complement strand
TCCTCGCCGGCGACCGCTCGCTCGTCTCGCTCATCGCCCACGAGCTGGCCCACTCCTGGTCGGGGAATCTGGTGACCAACGCCACCTGGAACGACTTCTGGCTGAATGAGGGCTTCACGGTCTACTTCGAGCGCCGGATCATGGAGGCCCTCTACGGCAAGCCCTACGCCGACATGCTCTGGGTGCTCGGCCGCCAGGACCTGGACGACACCGTGACGGATCTGGGGCCGGAGAGCGCCGACACCCATCTCTTCTTGAACCTCGCCGGCCGCGACCCGGACGAGGGGACGAGCCAGATCGCCTACGAGAAGGGGGCGTTCTTCCTCCGCGCGATCGCCGACGCGGTCGGGCAGGAGCGCTGGGACCGCTTCCTCCACGGCTACTTCGAGGAGAACGCCTTCCACTCGATGGACACCGAGCGCTTCCGCGCCTACCTGGACGCTCACCTCCTGAACGAAAACCCGGGGCTCGCCGAGAAGCTCCAGATGGACCGCTGGATCGACGGCCCCGGGGTGCCCGCGAACGCGCCCAAGGTCACCGCCGAGGCTTTCGCCAAGGTCGACGCCCAGGTCGCGGCCTTCCAGCAGGGAACCGCCCCGGAGAGCCTCGCCACCGCCGGCTGGTCGACCCACGAGTGGCTGCGCTTCCTGCGCAGCCTGCCGCGTTCCCTGGCGAAAGAGAAGATGGCGGCCTTGGACGCCGCCTTCCACTTCACCCAGAGCGGGAACTCGGAGATCTCGGCGGTCTGGCTGGAGCGCGCGATCGAGAGCCGCTACGAGCCGGCCTACCCGGAGCTCGAACGCTTCCTGATGACCGTCGGCCGGCGGAAGTTCCTGAAACCGCTCTACACGGAGCTCGCGAAGTCCCCGGCGGGGACGGAGATGGCGCTGCGGGTCTACGGCGCGGCGCGCCCCGGCTATCATTCGGTGACCCGCCAGACGATCGACAAGATCCTCGACTGGAGAGGTTAATAGCGGATGCGATGCCCGTCTGCCGCCCTGCTCCTGCTCCTCGTCCCAGCGCTCGCAACGTTCGCCGCCCCGCCCCTCCGGGCCCAGCTCCAGGCCGGTCAGGCTCCGTTCCTGGAGCAGGTGCAGGTCGATGTCGTCAACGTCGACGTCCATGTGACCGATGCCTCCGGCCAGCCGGTCCCCGGCCTCGGCAAGGGGGACTTCGAGATCCTGGAGGACGGCAAGCCGGTCAAGATCACGAACTTCGAGGCGGTGACCGGCGACCGCGTCCCGGCCCGGGAGACCGCCGCCGCCCCTCCCCCCTCCGGTGCCGTCCCCGCCGCCACCGCCACTACGGCGGCTCCGGCGCCCGGCCTTGCCGAGGAGCAGCGCTTCCACCTCGTCGTCTACGTCGACGACTTCAATCTCCGGCCGGCCCACCGGGCGCGGGTCCTGGCGGCGATCCGCAAGCTCGTCGCCCAGGAGCTCAACCCCGCCGACCGGGTCATGCTCGTCAGCTACGACCAGGGCGTCCACGTCCGCCTGCCGTTCACGAGCGACCGCGCGGCCATCGCCTCTACCCTCGATCGCATGGCCGGCATCGCCACCACCAATACGATCGACTCCCAGCGCCGGACCGTCCTCCGCGACCTCTTCGAGATGCGGGATGCCCGCAAGCGGCGTGGCGACCCCTGCGACACCCAGATCGAGCAGCCGATCGCGGCCTACGCCGAGTCCTCCCGCCAGGAGGTCCTGCGCTCCATCCGCGGCTTGACCCTCCTCGTCAACTCGCTCGCCGGGGTGCCCGGGCGCAAGGCGCTCCTCCATGTCAGCGACGGCCTCCAGCTCACCCCCGGGGAGGATCTCTACGAGGTCTTGAACCAGCTCTGCGGCGGCGCCACCAACGGGCTCAAGGAGGCGGCCGACCAGACCGTGGCCACCGCCTCCGCCGGAGAGGGCTACGACGGCAACCACGCCGCGCTCGACGCCCAGCGCTACAGCACGGCCAACGACTTCCGCAGGCTCACCAATCATGCTAACGCCCAGGGGGTCCCCTTCTACACCCTGCAGGCGGGCGGGCTCGAGGGGACCGCCACCGCCTCGGCCGAGTTCGGCCTCGACGAGCGCGCGCTCCAGCTCCCGGAGATCGAGACGATCCAGCGCGCCAGCCTGCGCAACTCGCTGAGCTTCATGGCCAGCGAGACCGGCGGCAAGACGATCTTCGACGCCAACGACCCGAGCTCGAACCTGGCCCAGATGCGCGCCGACTTCACGACCTACTACTCCCTGGGCTACAGTCCCGCCCACCACGGGGACGGCAAGGAGCACCGGATCGAGGTGCGGATGAAGCGCCGGGGCGTAAGGGCCCGCTATCGCCAGAGCTACCGCGACGAGCCGATCCTCGAACGCGCCGTCAACCGCACCTTGGCCACCCTCCTCCACGGCTTCGAGGACAACCCGATCGAGATCACCTTGACGGCCGAAGCGGCGACCCCGGCGGGCTCGCCAAATTCGCCGACGTCCGGGACCTGGCGGGTGCCGGTCCGCCTGCGCATCCCGCTCTGGAAGCTCGCCATCCTGACCCGCGAGGACGCCTACGACGGCCGCCTGCGGCTCCTCATCATGACCCGCGACGCGGGCGACAAGCTCTCCCCCGTCCGCCAGGTGGAGGTCCCCATCCACATCCCGAAGACCCAGGTGCTGACCGCCCTCGGCCAGTACTTCGCCTACGACCTCTCCCTGGAGCTTCCCGCCGGCCGGCACCGCTTGGCGGTCGCGGTGCGCGACGAGTATGGCGGCACCACCTCCTATCTCGGCAAGGACCTGGATGTCGGCGGCTCGAAGGAGGCGAAGTAGATCCCATGCGAACCCGCCCCGCCCTCCGGCGCCTTCTTCCGCTCCTCGTCCTGGCGCTCGCCGCCGCTCCCCTACCCGCCCGGGCCCAGGTCCAGGCCGGCGAGCCGTTCCTGGAGCAGGTGGAGGTCGAGGTCATCAACGTCGACGTGCGGGCGACCGACGCCTCGGGCCGGCCGGTAACCGATCTCGCTAAGGGCGACTTCGAGCTGCTGGAGGACGGGAGGCCGGTCGCGATCACCAACTTCGAGGCGGTGAACGGCGAGCGCCTGCCGGCACGGCCGGCGGCCTCGCAGCCGGCGAACCCCCCGGCCCCGAAGACGGCGGGCGACGCGACCCCGGCGCCGCCCTCCCCGCCGACACCCATCGCGGAAGAGCAGCGGCTCCACCTGGTGATCTACGTCGACAACGGGAACCTCCAGCCGGCGCACCGGGCGCGGGTCCTGCCGTCGCTGCACCGGCTGGTCGAGGAGCAGCTCTCCCCCACCGACCGGGTGATGATCGTCACCTACGATCAGAGCCTCCATGTCCGCCTGCCCTTCACCAGCGATCATGGGGCGATCGCGGGCGCCCTCGACCAGATCGCCACCCTGGCCGCGGCGAGCGACCTCGAATCGCAGCGCCGGAGCGCCCTGCGCACGGTCCTCGACCTCCACAATACGCCCCACATCGGCCCCTGCGGCTCGCAGCTCCTGCAACCGGTCGAGTCCTACGCCGAGACCACCCGCCAGGAGGTCCTGCGCTCGATCCGCGGCCTCCACCTCCTGGTCAGCTCGCTCTCCGGGGTGCCGGGCCGGAAGGCGCTCCTCCACGTCAGCGACGGCCTCCAGCTCACTCCGGGCCAGGATCTCTACGAGGTGCTGAACCAGCTCTGCGGCGGCGTCGCCAACGGCCTCCCGGATGCCTCCGACGCCCGGATCGCCGGCGACCCCACGGACAACCTGAACCCCTCGCAGCTGGCGCTCGACGCCCAGCACTACAGCACGGTCAACGAGTGGAAGAAGCTCACCGGCCAGGCGAACGCCCAGGGGATCCCCTTCTACACTCTGCAGGCGAGCGGCCTCACGGGGAACGCCAGCGCCTCGGCCGAGTACGGGTTGGACGAGCGGGTCTTCCAACTCCCCGCCGTCGATTCGGTCTTCAAGGCCAACCTGCGAGACACCCTGAACGTCCTGGCGAGCGACACCGGCGGCCGGGCGATCTTCGACGCCAACGACCCGACCCGCGACTTGGCGGAGGTCCGCGCCGACTTCGACCATTACTACTCCCTGGGCTACAGCCCGGGGCACCACGGCGACGGCAAGGAGCACCGGATCGAGGCGCGGGTCAAGCGCCGCGGGATCCGCCTGCGCTACCGCCAGGGCTACCGCGACAAGCCGGTGGTCGAGCGGGCCGTCGACCGCACCCTCGCCACCCTCCTCCACGGATTCGAGGACAACCCGATCGAGATCACCCTGACCGCCGAAGCGGAGACCGCGGCGCAAGCCGGCACCTGGCAGGTGCCGGTCCGCCTGCGCATCCCCCTCTGGAAGCTGACCCTCCTGACCCGCGAGGACGCCTACGAGGGCCGGCTCCGGCTGCTGGTCATGACTCGCGACGCGGCCGACCACATCTCGCCCGTCCGCCAGGTGGACGTCCCCATCCACATCCCGAAGACCCAGGCTCTGACCGCCCTCGGCCAGTACTTCGCCTACGACCTCTCGCTCCAGCTTCCCGCCGGCCGGCAGCGCCTGGCGGTCACCGTGCGCGACGAGTACGGCGGCACGACCTCCTATCTGAGCACGGATCTCGCGGTCGGGAAGAACGCCGCCCGCTGAAGTCTCAGAAGTAGGACCGGAGCTCCCCCCGCCGCCGGACGTCCAGGGTGGCGCAGTGGAAGGAGCCGCCGAAGAGGTTGAAATTGCGGAAGGGACAGGGGATCGTCTCGAAGCCCCACTTCTTAAAGCAGCGGATCAGCTCTTCCTCGTTCGGCTCGACGATGACCCGGGTCTCGTCGAGCATGAGGACGTTCATGCTGATCCAGCTGCTGCAGAGGGCGAAGTCGGAGGCCGAGGAGGGGGCCGGGGCCGTGAGGACATCCCAGGAGCGGAAGAGCTCGGGGATCTTCGGCAGCCGCTCGGGGTTGACCAGGACTTTCCCCGGGGCGAGCGGCATCAGGGTGGCGTCGATGTGCATGGCGTGCGGGTCGCGGACCGGGACGACGTGGATGCGGTAGCCGCTCCCCAGGTGCCGGCGCAGCCACTCGATCCCCAGGTCGTTGGTGACGTGGCTCTTCTGGACGAAGAGGTCGCGGCCGCAGCGGACGAAGTCGGCGGCGTCGAAGATCGGCTCGACCTCGTTGACGACGTAGAGCGGCTCGTCCGGCTCCTCCCCCACCGGGCGCTCCTCATAGTCCGCCTTGTAGAGATCGTCCCGCAGGAGGGGCTTGGGAGCGGAGGTCCAGCGGGCGCCCCGCAGGAAGTAGTCGCGGAGGAGCGGCCGGTAGGCATCGATCTCGTGGTGGCGGGAGCGCCAGGAGACCGGCGCCTCGATGATCTCGTCGCCCACCACGAGGAGGATGTCGCGCGGCATGGCGGAGTAGAGGCCGGTCCCGCACTTCCAATCCGGAGTCGAATACGGCCGCCGGTAGTCGACGACCTCCGGCCGGCGGACGGTCACCCCCTCCGACTCCAGAAGGCGCACGAAGCCTTCGAGGTCCTTCCGGGCCGCCTGGATCATGGCGTCGGGGAAGGGCTTACCCCCGTTGTCAATGAAGAACTGCCACTGGCTCTCCGGCATGGTCGCCTGGAGCGCCACGTCCCAGGCCGGGATGCAGGCGTGATCGACGACGCCGACGACGACCTCCTCCAAGGGGTCCCACTCGGTGTAGGAGCTGACGACGGGCTGGGGCTGCGCGAGGGGACGTAGCATTCTGTATCTCCTGGAAACCTCTCGGCTACTGCGGACGCGGCGGACATCTCCAACAAGAGTGCCGCCACCGTCGAAAACGGTCCGGTCCCGGCGAGAATTTCGCGAGAATATCGGGAGAGAGGGAGCTGCCGCCCCTCACTCCAGGCGCAGGTCGACGTAGGGCGGCGGCGGCTGGATGCGGGTGAGGTCGTGCTCGAGGACCGCCACCTCCCCCCGGCGCTCGATCTCCCGGAAGCCGGCGAACTTGTAGGTCACGAGCATGGCCCGGTTGCGGTCGTTGCTCACGAACTCGGCGCGGAGGCGCGCCCCCGCCTCCCGGGCGAGGGCGAGGATGTGGTTGACGAGGATCGTCCCCACCCCCTTCGACATCACCCGGCAGGACATGAGGAGGAGCTTGACCGTCCAGAGCTCCGGGTCCCGCTCGACCAAAGTCAGGCCGATCTTCCCGTAGCTGCCATACTTGTCGGTCAGCGAGCAGACGAGGAGGAGGTGGCGGTCGGACTGCCGGAGGAGGTCGAGCTCCTCGTAGGAGTAGGTATAGCCCGTCGTGTTGAGCTGGTGGGTGCGGACGGTCAGCTCCTCGGCCCGTTTCAGGTCCTCCTCCCGGCAGGGGGCGATCGTGAAGACCATCCCGAGGGTGGCGAGGAACTCGTCGGCCGCCCCGGCGAACGCCTCCTCTGCCCGGTTGCGGGCGATGTCCGCCTGGTACATGAGGCGGCGCAGCCGGGAGTCCTCGGTGACGAAGCGGGGGTTGAGCTCCGGCCGGTCGAGGAGATGCGGGAGGTCTAAGGCGTCGAGGCAGAGCACCTGGGAGTGGGTGAACTGTACCTCCTCGCGCTCGAACGGCTGGTCGTCGATGAAGGCGAAGGCGTCGAGGCTCAAGTTCAGGTCCTTGGCGATCGCCGCGATCGAGGCCGACTTGGTGCCCCAGTTGACCTTCGGGTAGAGGAAGTACTCGTCGAGACCGAGCTCCTTCAACTTGGCCATGGCGAGGTCGTGGTCGTTCCGGCTGGCGATCGAATGCAAAATCCCGCGCCCGTCGAGCCCGGCCAGGGCCTCGGCCACCCCGGGCCGGAGGCTCACCTCCGGGTCCTCCAGGAGGATGCCGTCCCAGACCGTGTTGTCGAGGTCCCACACCAGGCACTTGACGGAGCCGGGTTTCTTCGCCTTCGGAGGCTCGGTTTCAGCCGGGGTATCGAGCATGCGTTCTCTCCTCACAGCTCTTGCAGATCGAACTGCGGGATGGTGATCTGCTGGATCTGGGTGCTCCCCTCGATGATCTCCATGACCCGGGAGTCGCGCAGGTAGCGCCCCACGGGGTAGTCGGCGCCGATGCCGTTGGCCCCGTGGATCTGCACCGCGTCGGCCGCCGCCCGGGTCGCCATGGTCGAGGCGAAGTACTTGGCGGCCATGATCTCCATGAACGCGCCGGGGTCGCCGATCTCTTTCAGGTACCCCGCCCGGCAGCAGAGGAGCCGCGCGGCGCGGACGTTGACGATCATCTCGGTCAGCATGGCACGGATCAACTGGTGGTCTTTGAGCGGCTTGCCGAACTGCTGGCGGGAGGCGGCATAGCTCTGCGAGGCGTCGAGACAGGCCTGGCCGATCCCCACCGAGCCCCAGGCGACGCTGTAGCGGCCCAGCTCGAGCGCCGCCGCCGCCACATGGGAGACGCCGAAGCCGATCCGGCCGATGAGGCTCTCTTTGGGGAGGCGGCAGCCCTCGAAGGTCAGCTCGGCGAGCATCGAGGCCCGGGTGCCGAGGAGCCCGCGGATCGGCGCGATCGCGAGCCCTGGGGTGCCGCGCTCGACGAGGAAGGCCGTGGGCTTGGCCTGACAGCGGGCGATGACCAGGAAGAGGTCGGCGATCTGGCCGAACGAGATCCACTTCTTGCTCCCGGTGAGGACGAATCCGTCCGCTCCCTCCAACTCCGGCACCGCCTCCGTCCGCACCCCGGAGGCGTCGCTGCCGGCCTCGGGCTCGGAGAGGGCGAGGGCGCCGATCACCTCCCCCCGGGCCATGCGGGGCAGCCAGCGCTCCCGCTGCGCCGGGCTCCCCCACCGCTGGATGCCGTGCGCCACCATGTCGTGCACGGTGAGGAGCGAACGCACGGACGAACAGGCCCGCCCCAGCTCCTCAGTCAGGAGGCCGTAGGTGATCATGTCGCGCCCGCCGCGTCCTCCTCCGGCGTGCTCGGCCGGCAGGAGGGAGCCGAGATAGCCGCGCGCCGCGAGCTGGCGCACGAGATCAAGATCGATCGCCTCCTCGCGGTCGAAGCGGTCGGCATGCGGCGCCACCTCCGCGCTGGCGAAGGCGCGGAACTCGGCGCGGGCGGCGCGCTGCTCGGGGGA
>JAXDLD010000566.1:0-9248 GCA_034666805.1 Acidobacteriota bacterium | reverse complement strand
GCGAGCATCTCCGCGAGCGGGGCTCCCCAGCCGGGCTCCCCCGGCGTCGCGTTCCACTCTTCGACGAGCTGGTGGCGCTCGGCGGGAGAGAGGAGCGGCAGATCCGGCAGCCGCGCTTCCGGCGCCGCCACGGCGGCCGCGAGCAGCCGCGTGAAACCGCCCGCCAGCCGCTCGGCCGTCGTGCGGTCGAAGAGGTCGCGGTTGTACTCCAGGGTGCCCCCCACCCCGGACACCCCGGGAGTGCCGGGCGCCAGGCTCAAGGTGAGGTCGAACTTCGCGGTCCCCTCCGCCAGGGGCAGCGGCGTGAGGGTCAGCCCCGGCAACGCGAGGGGCGGGAGCGGCGCGTTCTGCAGCGCGAGGAGGACCTGGAAGAGCGGTGAGTGCCCAAGGCTGCGCTCCGGAGAGAGCTCCTCGACCAGCTTCTCGAACGGCACGTCCTGGTGCGCGTAGGCCCCGAGGGTCACCGCCCGCATCCGGCCGAGGAGGTCCCGGAACCCCGGCTCGCCGGCGAGGTCGGCGCGGAGAGCCAGGGTGTTGACGAAGAACCCGATCAGCCCCTCGACCTCCGAGCGCTGCCGGTTGGCCACGGGCGAGCCCACGACCAGGTCCACGCTGCCGGCGAGCCGGCCGAGGAGCGCCGCGAAGCCGGAGAGGAGCACCATGAAGAGCGTCGCCTGGGATTCACGGCCGAGCGCCGTCAGCCGCTCGGCGAGCCCCTTGGGGAGCGCCACCGGCACCGTTCCGCCGCGGAAGCTCTGCACCGCCGGCCGCGGCCGGTCGGCCGGCCGCTCCAGGAGAGCGGGCGCGCCCGCCAGGTGCTCCCGCCACCAGGCGAGCTGGCGCTCCAGTTCCGCCCCGGCGAGCCAGCTCCGCTGCCAGAGGGCGAAATCCGCGTACTGGACGGCCAAGGGTGAAAGCGGCGCCGGCCTGCCGGCCAGGGCCGCCCCGTAGAAGGCCGTCAGCTCGTGGACGACGACCCCCAGCGACCAACCGTCCGAGATGATGTGATGGAGGGTGAGGAGGAGGACGTGCTCCTCGGCCTCTCCTCCTCCGCCCGGCACCAGGCGCAGCAGGCAGACCCGCGCCAGGGGACCCCGCTCGAGATCGAAGGGCCGCGCCGCCTCCTCTTGGGCGAGCCCGCGCGCCGTCGCCTCCTTAAGCCGCGCCGGCAGCCCCGCGAGGTCGACGAGCGGCAGGGACCGGGGAGCGGCCGGGGCGATGACCTGGACCGGCTCTTCCGAACCGGCCCGGAAGGTCGTGCGGAGGGCCTCGTGGCGTAGGACGATTGCCGAGAAGGCCGCCGCCAGGGCCGCGGCGGACAGCCGCCCGGACAGGCGCAGGGCGCCGGGGACATTGTAGGAGGCGCTCCCCGGCTCGAGCTGGTCCAAAAACCAGAGCCGCTGCTGGGCGAAGGAGAGCGGCAGCTCGCCGCCGCGGGCTGCCGGCACCAGGTCCGGCACCAGGGCCGGAGTCGCGGCCGGAGCCCCCTCCGCCGACTCGATCCGGGCGGCGAGCGAGGCCACGGTCGGCGCCTCGAAGACCGCCCTGAGGGGCAGCTCCACCCCGAACGCCTGCCGCACCCGCGACACCAGCCGGGTGGCGAGGAGCGAGTGCCCGCCGAGGGCGAAGAAGTCGTCCAGGACCCCCACCCGCTCGCGGCCCAGGAGCTCCGCCCAGATCTCCGCCAGCCGCGTCTCCGCCGGGGTGCGGGGCAGGACCGCCACCGGCTCCCCCCGGTCCGGCATCGGCAGGGCCGCGCGGTCGAGCTTGCCGTGCACGGTGAGCGGCAGGGCGGGCAGGGTGACGAACGCCCACGGCACCAGGTGCTCCGGCAGCCGCCCCCGCAGGTAGCCCGCGAGGTCGGCCTCCTCCCGGAGCACGGAGTAGGCGACCAGCCGCTTCTCCCCCGCGCGATCCTCCCGCACCACCACCGCCGCCTGCGCCACCGCCGGATGCCCGGCGAGCACCCCCTCGACCTCCCCCGGCTCGATGCGGAAGCCGCGGATCTTGACCTGCCGGTCCAGCCGGCCGAGGAACTCCAGCCGGCCGTCGGGGCGCCAGCGCACCCGGTCCCCGGTCCGGTAGAGGCGCTCACCGGCCCCCCCGAACGGGTCGGGCACGAAGCGCTCCGCGGTCAGCTCCGGCCGGCCGAGATAGCCGCGCGCCAGACCGTCCCCCCCCGCCCACAGCTCCCCCGCCACCCCCGCCGGCACCCGCCGCCCCCCGGCATCCACGACCTGGACCCGGGTGTTGGCGATGGGCCGCCCCAGGGGCACCGCGGCTCCCACCGGACCCGTGACCGTCGCGCAGCAGGTGAAGGTCGTCCCCTCGGTCGGGCCGTAGCCGTTGATCAGCCGTGTCTCCGGGAGAGCCGCCAGCGCCCGCGCCACGTGGGCGGGCGACAGCACGTCGCCGCCGGCAAGGAGCTGCCGCAGCGGCCGGAGCGCGGGGAGGTTCTCCTCGACCATGGCGTGGAAGAGCCCCGCGGTCAGCCAGAGGCTCGTCACCCCGTGCCGCGCGAGCGCCGCCCCCAGCTCCAGGAGGGTCGGCGCCCCCGGCGGCGGGAGCACCAGCCGGCCGCCATGGAGGAGCGCCCCCCAGATCTCCAGGGTCGCGGCGTCGAACGCGGTCGGGGCGAGCTGCAGCCAGACCTCGTCCGGCCCGAAACGCGCGTAGCCCGTCTCCAGCACCAGCCGCGCCACCCCGCGGTGGACGACCCCGACCCCCTTCGGCCGGCCCGTCGAGCCCGAGGTGAACATCACGTAGGCCAGGCTCTCCGGCCCGGCTCCGCTGGCGGGGAAGCCTTGCGGGGTCGGCAGCGGCAGGTCGCACGCCCGGCCCGCCTTGTCGACCTGGACCACCCGCGCCCCTTTTCCGGGAAGCCCGGGAAGCCGGCCGGCCAGCCCCTCCTCGCTGAGCAGAAGGGGCACCCGCGCCTCCGCGAGCAGGAAGGCCAGCCGCTCCGCCGGGTAGCCCGGGTCGAGCGGCACGTACGCTCCCCCGGCGGCGAGGACCGCGAGGGTGGCCACCACCATCCCCGGCGAGCGTTCGAGGAAGAGCCCCACCGGCACCTCCGGCCCCACCCCGAGATCCCGGAGCTGCGCCGCCAGGCGCCCGGCCCGGGCCGCCAGCTCGCCGTAGGAGAGAGCCTCCCCCAGGGCGGTGACCACCGCCACCGCCTGAGGCGCCCTTGCCGCCTGGGCGAAGAAGAGCTCGGCGATCGTCCGCTCCCGCGGGTAGCCCGTCGTCTCCCCGCTCCATTCGACGAGCTGCCGGCGCTCCGCGGCGGCGAGGAGGGGCAGCTCGGAGACCCGCCGGCCGGGCTCCTCCGCGGCGGCGGCGAGGAGGGCGGCGAGATGGCCGCCGAGGCGGTCGATCGTCGCCGGCTCGAAGAGCTCGCGGTCGTACTGCAGCCGGCCCGCCAGCTCGCCGCCGCTCTCCGCCAGCATGACGGTCAGGTCGAGCTGCGCCCCCGGGTCCGGCAGGGCCAGCGATTCGAGCTCGAGCGGCCCCATCCCCACCCGCACCCCCGCCTCCCCCACCGCCAGGGCGGCGATCTCCTGCTCTCCCGAGCGCCGGCCCTTCTGCAAGACCAGAAGGACCTGGAACACCGGCGAGCGCCCGGGATCCCGCTCGGGCTGCAGCCGTTCGGCGAGGAGCGGGAAGGGGTACCCCTGGTGGGCGAAGGCCGCGAGCGCCGCCGCCCGCGCCCGGCCGAGGAGCGTCACGACGTCGGGATCGCCCCTGAGGTCGGCCACGATCGCCACCGGGTTGACCAGGTACCCCACGAGGCCCGCCAGCTCCGGCGCGACCCGGCCCGTCGTCGGCGACCCGACCACCAGCCGCTCCTCCCCGGTGTAGCGGCCGAGCAGGGCTTCGAAGCCGGCGAGGAGGGCCATGTAGAGCGTCGCCCCGTTGCGGCGCGACAGCCGCCGCAGCCGGTCGACCGTCCCCCCCGGCAGGCGGAAAGGGCGCCATGCCCCCGCGTAACCCTGGACCGCCGGCCGCGGCCGGTCGGCCGGCAGGTCGAGCGCCAGGGGCACGCCGGCGAGGGTCTGCCGCCAGTATTCCCACAGCCGCTCGCCCTCCGGCCCCGACAGCCGCTCCTCCTCTCGCCGGACCGCTTCCGCGAACTCGGCTCCCAGGGGCGGCAGGGACGCTGAGGGGAGGCCGAGCTCCCGCGCGTAGAGCACCCCCAGCTCCCGCACCAGGATGGCGAGCGACCAGAAGTCGGCGACGACGTGATGGATGGCGAGCGCCAGCGCATGGCCGCCGTCGCGGCGCAGGAGGACCACGCGCCACAGGGGGCCGCGCTCGAAGTCGAAGGGCGCGAAGGCGGCGCCGGAGAGCCGCGCGAGGAGCTCGGGGAGGGCGAGCCCCCGGCCGTCCGGCTCCACGAAGTCGACCTGGGGCGCCTCGCCCACCCGCTGCACCGGGCCGGCCGGGGTGTCGTGGAAGGTCGTGCGGAGGGCCGGGTGGCGCGCCGAGAGCGCCGCCGCCGCCCGGCGGAGCGCCGCCGGCTCGACCCTCCCATGCACCTGGGCCGCGCCCGCGATCACGTACGCCGCGTTGCCCGGGGCCAGGCGTTCGAGGAACCAGAGGGCACGCTGCCCGTAGGAAAGGGGGACCTCCGCGGCGACGACTCCGTCGGCTGCCAGCGATTCGACTTCCGCCACACTCATCTCGATCTCATCTCCAACTTTTCTTCCCGCCGCTCCGGCCTGCCGCCCTAGGGGCGCGACTTATCGCATCCCTTCTATAGTGCGGCCGGAGACCAAATTGGCTCCAACGCAAAGCGCCCCCGGGATTGAGCCCGGGGGCGCGAGCCGATCCGTCTTCCAGGATCAGGCCAGGACCGCTTCACGCCCGGCCGTGACCGGCTCCACGGAGCCGGCAAGCCCCGCCGTGACCTCGAAACCCGCCAGGCCGGAAACCCTCTGGCCGCCGGGGAGGAACTGCGGGATCGTCTCCCAGGTCAAGGGACCGGCCAGCTCTGTAGGGTCGAGGGGGTGGCCCAGGGCCTGCCAGAGGCGGAGCGAGAAGTCGGGCAGGACCGGCGCCGCCAGGAGAGCGAGAGCCCGGGCCGCCGCCAGCTCCAGGGCGATGGCGTTTCGCCACTCCTCCCGCCCCGCCTCGAACCGGCCCCAGTGCTTCTCTCCCTCGCCGAAGCGGCGCGCCTGGCGCACCAGCTCGGAGAGCAGGCGCACCGCCCGCTGCGGCGAGAAGCTCTCCGCCTCGTAGGCCTTCCCCACCTCCGCCGCGAGCTGGGTGAGCGAGAGGAAGAAATCCTCGTGGTTCTCGGTCCAGGCGCCGCTCGCGGGCGCGATGCCGCCGAACTCCTCTCCCACCTTGACCCCCAGCTCGCCGAGCCAGGCCTGCCAGCCGCCGACCAGCTCCCTCGCGACCGTCTCGTCCATAGCGGCCAGGGTGAAGTTGGTCTGCTCGCGCTCCGGGCCGCTCCAGGCGAGGTAGAAGCGGGCGACGTCGGCCGGCACCCGCGCCAAAAGCTCCTTCCCCCAGATGGCGTGACCGCGGCTGGTCGAGAACTTCGCCCCGTCCAGGCGCAGGAACTCGTTGGTGACGAAGGCCCGCGCCAGCCGGATGCCGGGGTCGTAGGCGAGGAAGAGGGCGGGGAACAGGACGGCGTGGAAGTAGCCGTTGTCGAAGCCGAAGAACTGGACGAGCTTCTGGTCCTCGGCCTGCCAGCCCTCCCTCCAGGAGCCGCCGCCCCGGCGGTCGAGGAGCTCCTGGGTGGCGGCGAGGAAACCCGGCGCCATCTCCAGCCAGACGTAGATGCTCTGCCCCTCGAAGCCGGGGAAGGGGACCGGGATGCCCCAGTCGGCGGGGTGGCTGACGGCGATCTCGGGCAGCCCCTTGGCGAGCATCTGGACGCAGAGCGTCCGCAGGTGGTCGCTCATCTTGACCTCGCCGTAGAAGCGCTTGAGGTCGGCGGCGTAGGGGGCGAGGGGGAAGTAGAGCCGGCGCACGGCGCGGGTCGTAGGCGGGCCGCCGCAGTACTTGCAGAGCGGGTCGACCAGGTTCACGCAGTCGTTGGGCCAGCCGCACTGCTCGCAGGCGTTGCCGTCCGACCCCGCGCCGCAGTGCGGACAGCCGCCGGAGACGTGGGCCTCGAAGAGGTACTTCCGGCAGCTCTCGCACCAGAGGGTCGGCGCCTCGCGCGCCACCAGGGCCCCCTTCTCCCAGAGCGCGGTGAAGAGCTCCTGGACTTGGGGCAAGTGGTGCGGCGAGGCCTTGGGCCGCGCGAAGTGGTCGACCGCGATCCGCGCCTCCTTAAACGTCGCCTCGATCTCGTCCGCGAAGTGATCGGCCACCTGGCGCGGGCTCTCCCCCGTGCGATGCCCCTTCAGGGGCACGTAGCTCTGGTGGTCGTCGGCGCCCGTCAAGTAGAGCGCCTCGATGCCGCGCATCCCGAGGTAGCGCTTGTAGATGTCGGCCCCCAGGTAGGGGCCGGACAGGTGCCCGACGTGGAGGTCGCCGTTCGGGGTCGGCGGGGTGGCGGTGATCCAGACCCGCCGCGGCGCCGCCGCGCCGGCCCGGGTGGCCGCCCGCTCCTCCCCCGAGGCGAGGGCGAGCGGCATGTCCTCCCAGTAGACGGCGAGAAAGAGGAGGTCGCCCTCGGCCGCCGGGTTTTCGAGCGCATGGAGGTCGAACGGGTCGACGAAGATCGCGTCCCCGGGCCCGACCTCGATCCGCTCGCCGCCGACCGCCATCACCCCGCGCCCCTGGGCGACGATGTAGGTCTCCCCCTCGTGGTGACGGTGCGGCTTGATCGTCTGCCCCGGGGGGACGACGCACCACATGGCGCCGAACGGCGTCGCCGCCACCCCGCTCCAGGGGAAGAGGCCCTGGCACGGCACCCCGTAGGCGAAACCTTGCGGGTCGAACTTTTGAATCTTCATCGAAACCCCCTCTACGCCGGTCCGGCGAGGCTCAGGTTGGCGCTGGCCCGCTCTTCCGTCCGCGCGCGGTTGTCGAGGAGTGCCTGCAGGATCTCGAACGAGCGGACGGGCAGGATCGACAACAGAGTATCCGAAAGACCGTGCGTATCCTCACAGAAGCCCTGCAGGAAGACCTGGGGCGCGAAGCCGGAACGGGTCTCCAGCCGGTAGTCGCGCGTCACCTTGTAGCCGGAGCCGCCGTCCGGGACCAGGTACGGATCGAGCTCCCGCAAGAGCGGATGCCGCTTCTCGCGCACGTACCCGGTGGCGAGGACGACGCCGTCGGCCTCCAGGAGCTCCGGCCGCTCGTGGGCCGTGCTCCAGAACTCGGCCACCACCCCGGAGGGGGCCTGGCGCACCTCCCGGAGCTCCAGGAAGGGCTGCACCGTCACCCGCCTGTCGTCGACGATCAGCCGCTCGTAGAGGGCCTGGTAGATCGCCTTGATGAGGTCGAGGTCGACGGCCGAGTAGTTGGTGTCGTTGTGCTCGCGCAGGATCGAGCGCCGCCGGGTCTCCGGCAGCCCGTAGAGGAAGGTCACCATCTGCGGGAAGAAGATCTCGTTGACGAAGTCGCTGTCGTCGGCCGGCTTGTAGGCGAAGCGGCGGAGAGCCGCGGTGACCTGGGCCTCCGGGTAGTTGGTCATCAGGTATTGGAAGATCTCGGCCGCGCTCTGCCCGGAGCCGACGACGACGAAGCGGTAGGTGCCGCAGGGGTCGGGGTAGAGGGTCTTCACCCGGTCGAGGAACTGGTGCGAATGGAAGACTCCGTCGATCGCCGGCAGCTCGACCCCCCTGGGCAAGGCGGGGACGCCGCCGGTCGCCACGATCAGGTTGCGGCAGAGGTACTCCTCCGCGCCGCCCTCGCCGTCCCGCGCCCGCACCCGCAGCAGCTCCACCCGCCCGCCCTCGGTCGCGGCGGGGGTGACCGACTCGACCTGCCGGCCGTAGCGCACCTGGGAGGAGAGCTGCTGGGCGACCCAGCAGTAGTAGTCGTTGAACTCGATCCGCGTCGGGTAGAAGTTCCGCAGGTTGGCGAACTTGTCGAGCCGCCCCTTGCTCTTCAGGTAGCAGAGGAAGCTGAAACGGCTCTGCGGATTGCGCAGCGTCACGAGGTCTTTCAAGAACGACAGCTGGACCTGGGCGCCTTCGAGCAGCATGCCGGGGTGCCAGGCATAGCTCGGCTTGCGCTCGAGGAAGAGGCTGGTGAGCGCCCCGTCCGGTTCCGACGCCTCCTCGACGATCGCCGCGGCCACGGCCAGGTTGGAGGGACCGAAGCCGATCCCGAGGACGTCGTAGACCTTCTCGACCCCGAAACGCTGTCCCTGTGGGTGATCGCCGGACCTCTTTCCTTCCATGATCCTATGCCTCCAGGCTCTCCGAGCCGTTTCGCTGCCGTTCTACCCTGCTCCGCGCTCCCGTCTCCTTGAGTCGCGGCCTCTCTTGGTGATCTCATGCCGGCCATGGACAACCCGCGAGTCATCCTTGCCGGCGCCGGTGTCATCGGCCTCTCGCTCGCCTACGAGCTCTCCGGCCGCGGGGCGCGCGTCACCCTCCTCGAGCGCGGCCAGCCGGGCCGCGAGGCCTCCTGGGCGGGCGCGGGCATCCTCACCCCGGCCAGCCCGGCGGCCGTTTCGCCCCTCGACCGGCTGCGGGCCTTGAGCCTGACGCGGATCGCCCGCTGGTCCCAAGAGCTCCAGGAGTCGACCGGCATCGACAACGGCTTCCGGCGCTCGGGGGCCCTCGAGCTCGCGTCGACGGCGGCGGAGGTGACCGCCCTCCGGGAGTCGGCCGAGCGCTGGCACGCCCAGGGGGTCGCCGCCGACCTGCTGCCGCCGGCGCGTCTCGCCGAGCTCGAACCGGCCCTCGCGGCGGGCATCGCCCTCGCCTGCCAGCTCCCCGGCGAGGCGCAGATCCGCAACCCGCGCCACGTCCAGGCGCTGGCGGCCGCCTGCCGGGCGCGGGGAGTGGAGATCCGCACCGAATCGCCGGTCACCGCCATCGACTCCAGGGCCGGCCGGGTCACCGGCTTCGAAACGCCGGCCGGCCCCGTGGAGGGCGACCTCTTCGTCGTCACCGCCGGCCCCTGGTCGGCGGCCCCGCTCGCGAGCCTCGGGATCCCCCTGGCGATCCAGCCGGTACGCGGCCAGATCGTCCTCCTCGCCTGCCCGGCGCCGCCCTTGCGCCACATCCTCTGGGAAGGCTCCCGTTACCTCGTGCCGCGCGACGACGGCCGGGTGCTCGTCGGCTCGACGGAGGAGGACGCCGGGTTCGACGCGCGGCCGACCCCGG